>DATAIN010000537.1:0-1529 GCA_036262635.1 Gemmatimonadaceae bacterium
ACCTCCCGCGCGAGGAATGTCTGCGCGTCGTCGCACGGCTGCAGCAGACGAGTGGCCCCGCCACGGCGAAGGGTGTCGAGGACACCGCGCTCTATCAGTACGTCCCGCTCGCGTCGCTCAACGAGGTGGGAGGCGAGCCCGATCGGGATCTCGACGCGTCGCTGCCGCGCTTCCAGGAGGCGAACGAGGAGCGCGCGCGAAGCTGGTCACACAACCTGCTCTGCACCAACACCCACGACACGAAGCGCAGCGCCGACGTGTGCGCGCGGCTCGACGTGCTGTCGGAGATTCCGGAGCGCTGGCTCGACGCCGTGCGCCGCTGGCGGAAGATGAACGCGCGCCTTCGCCGTGACGGCGCACCCGACGCGAACACCGAATACCTGCTCTACCAGACGCTCGTCGGCATCTGGCCGCTCCCGGACGAGACACGCACGGTGGTCGAAGACCACCGTGCGTTAGGCGCGCTGCGCGAGCGCGTCGAGAAGTACATTGAGAAGGCGATCCGCGAGGCGAAGCTGCGCTCGAGCTGGACCGATCCCGACGAGGGCTTCGAGAAGGGGCTGAAGGCGTTCATCGGCGCGCTGCTTCCGGCGAAGGGCGCGGCGAAGTCCGCGTTCCTCTCGGAGCTGGCGACGCTCGTCGGCGAGATCGCGCGCCCTGGCCTGTGGAACGCGCTCGGGCGGGTGGTCGCGCATCTCGCGTCCCCCGGAACGCCCGATATCTATCAGGGCGACGAGATCTGGAACTTCGCCCTCGTCGATCCCGACAACCGGCGGCCGGTGGACTTCGCGCGGCGCTCGAAGCTCCTCGCGGAGCTCGCGCGCCGGCAGCAGCGGTCGGACGAGCTCTGGCCCTTCGTGCGCGACCTCGCATCGCGTCCCGAGGATGACCGCCTCAAGCTCTGGCTCACGTGGCGCATGCTACAGGTGCGTCGCGCGCACGAAGCTCTCTTCGTCGGAGGAGAATATCTTCCGCTCGCCGTCGAGGGGGGCGCGGCGGAGCATGTAGTCGCGTTCGCGCGGCGTACCGGGGAAGCATCGGCGATCGCTCTGTTCGGCCGGCAGTTGCGCACGCTCGCGAAAGGCGCCGAGCTCCTCCCCGGGAGCGACGCGTGGCGGGGGACGACCGTGCTCCTGCCGCCCTCGCTTCCCGGCAACCAGTGGCTTTGCGCACTCACGGGCCGCGTCGTTGCAGCGGAACGGCGCGGATCTGGAACGGCCCTGGTCGTCGACGAGTTGCTCACCGGGTTTCCCGTCGCGTTCCTGCTCGGCGAAGCGAACGCGACCGTAGGAGCGTGACCGGGAGTGCTTCGGCTCGTCGCCTGACCGGATCGTTCCAGCCGATGTAGAGTACGATTGTGTACCGGTTACATCGATTCCGCCGGGACCCCGCTCACGCGCACAGCAGATGACTCCGCATCCTTCGCACGGCCGTCGTAATCCGGCCGATCCCATCATCGGCTACTTCTCGATGGAGATCGCGCTCGAGACCGCCGTCCCGACCTACAGCGGCGGACTCGGCGTCCTCGC
>DATAIN010000538.1:0-3012 GCA_036262635.1 Gemmatimonadaceae bacterium
CTCCCGCCGTACGCCCTGACTCATCACGTATGACTTCTGTCCCTGACGCAAGACTGCTGGCAGGGTAGTTCTGCCTCGTCGCCGTCCGGTACGCGAATTACAGTTAGCTCCAGCCTCCACCCCGGCAGCACCGCGATGTCCTCTCCCCTCGGCCGTGTCGTCGCTACCGAGCGGCGCCCCAACACTCCGCACGAGTTCCATTTCTGGACCGCGCTCGATTGCCCGGTCGGGATCGGAACCATCGTGCGCGTCGAGGGAGAGATCCCGGTGGACAACCAGGTGCCGCAGATCTACGGGATCGTCGTCGAAGGGTTCAGCTACACCGACCTCCAGTCTCCCCTCCACGACGTCCTCGGCCACGACGGATCGCCCGAGGCGGCATCGCTCGCACCGACCGAGCGCGCCGAGATCCGGCTCTATACCGCGGCGGTGCTGCGGCAGATCCCGGAGGAGCCCCTCCAGCCGGTGCCGATGGGGCGCGTCTATCTCGCGACCGATGCCGACGTCGCGGTCGCGCTGCGGATGGACGGATACCTCAAGGAAGGGTCGCGCACCGGGATCCCGATCGGGATCTATCGCGCGGGCGGGACCGATGCGCCGATCTATCTCGACGCCGACTTCCTGCTCGGCCCCGAGGCCGCGCACCTGAACATCACCGGCGTCTCCGGGCTCGCGACCAAGACGAGCGCGGTGGAGTGGCTGCTCCAGTCGATCTTCACGCACTTCCCGCCGCAGAAGGGCTCCGTCGCCGCCGTCTGCTTCAACGTGAAGGGGCCCGACCTCTGCTTCCTCGACCAGCCGGGGACGATCGACGCGCGCGACAAGGAGCTGTACGACAAGCTCGGCGTCCCCGCGAAGCCCTTCGAGCGGACGCAGTACTTCGCGCCCTACCAATCGAAGGGACACGCGCTCAACACCCTGCGCTCCAACGACGCGCTCGCCTACAACCTCCATCCGCTCACCTGGGGGCTGCACGAGGTCCTGCAGTACGCAGAGGTGCTGCTCAACAAGGACGACATCGACGCCAAGGCGGACGCGCTCATCGACTTCATCGCGCGCAACGTCGTCGGCCAGGAGTTCGCCGACCCGATCCTCTCGCGGCCGCACCGTGTCCAGTCCTTCGCCGACCTCGAGGGGTGGTTCCGCGACGTCCTTCGCGGGATGGAAGCGAAGAACGCCGAGAGCTGGCGCACCCATCACGTCGCGACGATCCGCAAGGTGCGCAACCGGCTCTCGAACATCTCGACGCGCTGCGCGGGGCTGGTCACCGACGACGGAGCGGTGAGCGATCTCCCCTTCGGCACCTTCGAGGACCGGACGGTGTACGTGATAGACGTCGCCGGGCTCGAGGAGGACGCGCAGGATCTCGTCTTCGCCCGGGTGATCACGAAGCTCCGCGAGGCGCTCGAGAAGCGCGAGCTGGGCGTCAACCACGTCGTCGTCTTCGTCGATGAGCTCAACAAGTACGCGCCTAACGATGGACAGGACACCTACGTCCGGAAGATGCTGCTCGACATCGCGGAGCGCGGCCGCTACCTCGGCCTCGTCCTCTTCGGCGCGCAGCAGTTCCGCTCGCAGGTGCACCGGCGCGTGGTCGGCAACGCGGGGAGCGCGCTCTACGGCCGCATGGACGCCGACGAGCTGGCGACCCCGGGCTACGCCGTGCTGAGTCCCGCGACGCGGACCAAGCTCGCGACGCTCGAGAAGGGACAGCTCATGGTCCGGCACCCGCACTTCACGCAGCCGGTCTTCGTTCGCTTCCCGCGGCCGGCGATCATGCGCGGCCGCGACGGCGCCGAGCGCTTCCCGCAGGCCGCGACGCCGACGCTCGACCAGGCGATCCTCCGCTCGCTTCGCGCGCTCGACTCCTCCATCACGCTGCAGTGGGTGCAGGACGTCATCGGCATCCACGAGGAGCAGGCGATCATCCGCGCGCGCAACGCGACCATCCGCGCGCGCCCCTCCGACGTGAAGAGCTACTTCAGGTCGCAGCTCCCCGCGCTCATCACCCCGAGCGCGGCCCGGCCGCGGCCCGCGGGAATCGCCATTCGCGGCACGCCCTTCGACGATCCGTACGGCGACGGCTGATGACCGCTCTCCAGCTCCTCCCGGCGATCGCGCGGTCGGCGCGAGCGCTCGCGGTGGCGACCCTCGCGCTTCCCGCGGTGGTGCCGGGCCAGTCGCCCGCCGCGCCTGACGGTGGGGTGCGGCTCGAGGTCCGCCCCCACGTCGGCGACACCGTCGCGGTTCGCCTCGAGCAGAGCGTCGAGATGACCGGCGTCCGCCGGATCGGCGGCCGCGACTCCACGGCGCGCGTCACCTCCTCGATGCTGATGCTCGCGCGCACCATCGTCGAGAGCGTCGCCGCCGACTACACCGTCGTCACGATGCGCACCGACTCGGTGCAGCTCGCGAGCAGCGACGACCACGAGGGGCAGATGCGGGAGCAGGCGGAGCATGCGCTGCGGGGCGCGACGTCGCGGCTCCGCATCCTCCCCGACGGAACGGCCGAAGGGCTCGACGAGTCGATGGGGCCGCAGGGTGCATCGCTCCTCGCCATCATGCCGGCGACCCTTCCCACCTCTCCCATCGCCATCGGCGGCCGCTGGACGCGGTCGATGGTGATCCCGGCCGTGAACGGCGCGAAGGGAGCGGGGCAGGTGAAGACGACCTTCCGTCTCGACTCGGTCACCGCGGGCGGCCGCTACGCGTGGATCTCGATGAAGGGTACCCTTCGCCGCGAGCGGAGCGCGTCCCTCGGCGACAGCGTCAGCCGCTCCGGAGCCTTGAGCGGATCGCTGGTCGGGGCGATGAAGCTCGACCGGCGCCGGGGCTGGGTGGTCGCGACCTACACCGACATGACCGTGAAGTCGACGGTAACCACGCCGACCGCCCCCGACGTCCCCCTGCGCGTGACCGTCCACGTCATGCAGACCATGCGCGCCGAGGAGCGGGACTGACTCCTCGGCGAACCCCCTCCCGGGCCGCGACGGGGGTCGAAGCGCATGGCGT
>DATAIN010000539.1:0-2114 GCA_036262635.1 Gemmatimonadaceae bacterium
GCAGCGAAACCTGCAGGTGTTCGGCTTCGGAGGGATGAATGCGGAGCAGGAGAGCGCTGCATCGATGTATGCGCTCGTGCACAACGCCGCTACCTTCACGCGCGACATCACCCTCGGAATCGTCGTCGATCCAAAGGAGATCCGCGCGCTTCGCGACCCCACTATCCGGGCGATCGGCGGCAAACGCGTCCAGTCGCAGCCCGCCAGGCCGCGCGCGGTGCTGACGGTGCCGGGGATGGCGCCCGGCGAGAACCGCTGGGTCGAGCTGGCGTTCAGGCCGACGCCCGGCGCCAGGCGGCCGGTCACGCTCAGCATCGTCGAGCTGGTCAACGGCGTGACGGTGAACGGCTACTCCTTCGTCGTGGCGCCGAAGACGCTCACGGAGGCGATCGGCGAGACCCTGCTGCAGCACGCCATCGTCTTCCGGCGGCTGGCGGATGCCGGAGGCCTGGCCGGGGCGGCCGACCAGAGCGAGCGTGCGCACAGCCTGAGCGATCGGCCTAACGTGGAAGACTATCGCGCGTTCCTCCGCGCGAACGCGAAGACGATCGCCACGATCACGCGCTCGCTCGTGAAGAGCGCGGGCGGGCGCGATCCATTCCACGCGATCGATGCGGCCGATGCGTTGGTCGGAAAGAGCACCGATCCCGCCGCGGCGCAGCCCATCCACCTCACGCTGCTGAATCGCCTGGACGCGTTGCAGACGATGCTGCAGAAGGAAGCCGGCGACGTGGCCGACATCCCGCAGAACGTGCGCTGGCAGCGCGAGCTCTTCGGCCGGCTGAAGCGGGTCCGCGGAGCGTCGGAAGTGGTCGCGCGCTCCACGGAATTTCTCACTGCGTTCGAGCAGCGCCGGATCGGGGTGGAGGGGCTGTCCCCACTGCTCACATCCCTCGCCGCGCCGCTGAAGGAGGCGGCAGATCTCGACCGGAGCGGAGGGCTCGCGCGACTGCTCGCAGCAGTCAGTGGTGCCGGTTCTCCCGCCGCGCTGCAGAAGGCGCATCGGGCCTTCCTGCAGGGGCTCGACGCGTATGTCCGGAAGACCGCGGCCGAAAGCCGGGGCTAGGCTGGCCGTCGCGCCAGCGCCACGGTCCAGCTTGCGACGACGCGCGACAGCGGCGTAGCTTCCCGGAGAGAAGGGGAGTAGCTCCGCGGGACACAACCCGCGCCGCTGGGTCGTCAACACTGCGCCGGAGACGGCGCACGGTCCAGCAGGTGATCCTACCGAGCGAGACCTTCGCATGAGGACGGGGTGCCACGTCCTCACGCGAAGGCTCGCTCTTCGTGTTTCCGGCACCAGCGCCGACGCGCTCGGCCCACCGGAGGCACGACCATGACGTCGACCACGAGAATCGCCGACTACGATCACGCCTCGGACGACGGGAGCTCCCCCCGTCGCGCCGAGCCCGCGCGCATCGCCCTCGGGATCGACTTCAGCTCCGCGTCGCTCGGCGCCGCCGGCTGGGCGACGCGACACGTCGCGCCTAACGCCGAGGCGATCGCGGTGCACGTCGTCCCGCTTCCCGATGCTTCGCCGTACGATCACCTCGACCACGCGGCGCGTGAGCGCGCGGTACGCCTGACGATCCCCGCGGTGCGCGGCGGGCTCGGAGGGTTCGCGGCGACGCTCGGCGCGGGAGGGACGCGCGCCGTCGTCCGCGTCGGGCGCCCATCGCGCGAGCTCGCGCGCGCCGCCGAGCGGTTCGACGCGGATCTCCTCGTGCTCGGCCGCAGCCGTCAGGCCGCGTGGGACACCGGACATGAGACCGAAATGGTCTGCCGCGTCGCGCGTCAGGCGGCGCGCGATGTGCTCGTGGTCCCCGAGGGAAATGCGGCGAGACCCGAGCACGTGGTGGCCGCCGTGGACGACGGGCCGGACGCGGCGCGGGTCGCCGGCGCTGCGCGCGCCCTCGCCGTCAGGCTCGGCGCCCGCCCGACGCTGCTGCACGTCGTCCCCTCCGGCTGGCTCGCGCAGCAGCGCCTGACGCTCGTCGCGCCGGATGCGCGAGCGTTAGGCGGCACCGCGATGTCGCCGGCGACGGCATCGCTGCGCGTCCACGCCATGGCGCGGCGCTGGCTCGTCGAGCTGCTCACGTCTCAGGAGGAGGACGGGA
>DATAIN010000540.1:0-2342 GCA_036262635.1 Gemmatimonadaceae bacterium
GTCGTTCTCGAAGTACTTCAGCCGCAGCCGTCCTTCCGTGAGAACGACCTGTATCTCTCCCCGCGCGATGACCTTCGGCAGCTTGTCGCCGAGCACGGGGACGAGCACGCGGCCGCGCAGGGGCTCGACGGTGCTGCTCCAGCGGATGTCGAACCAGCTCGCGTAGCGCGACGCGGGGCCGTGGGTGAGGACGTCCTCCCAGAAGGGGTTCGCGCTTCCCGTCCCCATGTGATTGGGGACGATGTCGAGGAGCAGCCCCAGTCCGGCCTCGGCGATCGCGCGCGTCCAGCGCACGCGCTCCGCCTCGCCGCCGAGCTCCGGGTTGGCGACGGTGGGATCGGCGACGTCGTAGCCGTGCGTGCTCCCCGGGCGCGCCTTGAGGATCGGCGAGGCGTAGACGTGGGTGATCCCGAGCCGCCGCAGGTACGGCACGAGCGCCCGGGCGTCGGCGAAGGTGAAGTCCTTGTGGAGCTGCAGCCGGTAGGTCGCGCCTAACGCCGGCGGAGTCATCGGCCGGCTCCCCCGCGCGTCGCGCGGCTGCAGCGCAGCGCGGCCGCGACGGCGGGGTCCGTGGCGAGCTTCTCGATGGGCGTCGAGAGCCGCCGCGTCCAGCTCGGGAACTTGTCGGCGCCCACGCCCGGCACGTTCACCGGCTCCGTCTCGCCGACGATGTCGTCGAGCGAGAGGCCGACGAGCGCCGCGGGCGTGCGGTAGAGAAACTCGTGCACCGCGCCGCGCAGCGCCGCCGCGTCAGGGTCGCCCTCGCCGCGCGGGAGCAGCCCGTCCGTCGTCAGCCGCTCGACGAGCTGCGTCTTCTCCCGGCCGCGCGTCTCGCGTGCCTCGCGCTCCGCGTCGTCGCTCTCGATCAGTCCGACCTTCTTTCGCAGCTCGATGTCCCGCCCGCTCCAGAAGCCGGCGAGCGTCGGCATGTCGTGCGTGTTCGCCGTCGCGAGCGATTCCGCGGCGTAGCTCTCCGCGGCGTGAAAGCCCTGCTGATCGTCGCGCTCGAAGTAGAGCACTTTCGAGGAGAGCACGTTCCAGCGCCGCATCGCCGGGGGTACGTCCTCTGGGACGGTGCCGAGGTCCTCGCCGACGACGAGCGCGCCGGCGCGCGTCGCCTCCAGCGCGAGGATGCCGAGCAGATCCTCCGACGGGAAGCGCACGTACGCACCATCCTTTCCCGTCTTCCCCGCCGGGATCCAGAACTGGCGGAAGAGCCCCATGAAGTGATCGATGCGCAGCGCGCCGCCGTGGCGCAGCGCGGAGCGCACGAGCTCGATCCAGTAGTCGTAGCGCCGCGCCTTCAGCCGTCGCGGATCGATCGGCGGCAGCCCCCAGTCCTGCCCCGTCGCGGAGTAGGGATCGGGGGGCGCGCCGATGGCGACGCCGCGGAGGAAGAGCTCCTGATAGGTCCAGGTATCGCTGCCGTTAGGCGAGGTGCCGATCGCGAGGTCCTGGTAGAGCCCGAGCGCCATCCCCGCGCCGCGCGCACGGTCCCCCGCCGCGGCGAGCTGCCGATCGATCACGAACTGCAGCCAGCGATGAAAGTCGATCTCGTTCTCGTGCTCCGCGCGGAAACGCTGCACCCCCGGCGACGTGGGCGTACGGTACTCCTCCGGCCATTCGCGCCAGTCCGCCGAGCCGCGGCCGTCGTGGCCGAGGTGAGTCGCGAGCGCCTGGAAGGTCGCGAAGGCCTCGAGCGGCCAGCCCTGCGATGCACGCCACCGGACCCATTCCGGGTTGGCGTCGCGCGGGCCGCGAAGCCGCGCGTCATGCAGCTCGCGCAGGACGCGGCTCTTCAGCTCCCACACGCGCTCGTACTCGACCTTCCCCGACGTGCGCACCCGCGCGAGCTCCTCGCGGAACTGCGCGCTCTCCGTGATCTCCCGCGCGGCGCGCGACAGCTCGAAGCCCGGCACCGCCGCGACATCGATGTAGATCGGGTTGCGAAAGAGCCGGCTCACGGGGCTGTACGGACTTACGTCGCCCCCCTCGTTGCGGAGCACGTGGAGCGGGTTCACGCCGACGAACTCCGCCCCCACTGTCCCCGCCCAGCCCAGGAGCTCGGAGAGATCGCCAAGGTCGCCGATCCCCCAGTCGCGCGCGCTGCGCACGCTGTAGAGGTTCGCCGTGATCCCGAAGACGCGCTTCCCCTTCAGCACCTGCTCGGGGGAAAGGCAGGACGGCGGCACCACGATCAGCGACTGCTCCGCGCTCCGCTCCCCGCCGGCGCCGTTCACGACGATCCGCAGCCGGTGGTAGCCCAGCTCCTGGCGGAAGGGGAGATGCACGTGCAGCCGGCCGTCCTCCCCCGGGACGTCGCGTCCGTCGGCGCGGTGGAT
>DATAIN010000541.1:0-6695 GCA_036262635.1 Gemmatimonadaceae bacterium
GCCGTCGAGATCGTGATCCCGCGCGCCTTCTCCTCCGGCGCCTTGTCGATCTGGTCGTAGGCCGTCGCCTGCGCCATCCCCTTCTTCGCCTGAATCGTCGTGATCGCCGCCGTCAACGTCGTCTTCCCATGATCGACGTGCCCGATCGTCCCCACGTTCACATGCGGCTTCGTCCGCTCAAACTTTGCCTTCGCCATGATCGATGATCTCGATGTGGAGTTTCTTTGGTGTCCTGCTATGAGCTGAAAGCTGGAAGCGAGAAGCAGGCAGCGAGTGCGCAACTGCAACCGCGGTAGCTGTTCCGCCGTCGCTGCCTGCTTACGGCTTCCAGCTGCCGTCTACGCCTTCACCTTCGACACGATCTCTTCCGCCTTCGACTTCGGCACTTCCTCGTAGTGGCTGAACTCCATCGAGTAGACCGCGCGGCCCTGCGACTGCGAGCGGAGCTTCGTGGAGTAGCCGAACATCTCGGAGAGCGGCACGCTCGCCGCGATCACCTGCGCCTCGCCGCGCTGCGTCATGCCGCCGATCTTGCCGCGGCGCGACGACAGGTCGCCGAGGATGTCGCCCATGTACGCGTCCGGGCAGACGACCTCGACGTTCATCATCGGCTCGAGGATCACCGGGTTCGCGCGCTTCGCCGCCTCCTTGAAGGCCATCGAGCCCGCGATCTTGAACGCCATCTCGCTCGAGTCGACGTCGTGGTACGAGCCGAACACCAGCTGGACCTTCACGTCGACCATCGGGTAGCCGGCGACGACGCCGTTCTCCAGCGCCTCCTTGATCCCCTGCTCCACCGGCCCGATGTACTCACGCGGGATCACGCCGCCGACGATCTTGTCCTCGAACACGAAGCCCTGGCCCGGCTCGGCCGGCTCCATGTTGATCACGACGTGGCCGTACTGCCCCTTGCCGCCCGACTGGCGGATGAACTTCCCCTCGACCTTCTCGACGCGCTTGCGGATGGTCTCGCGGTAGGCCACCTGCGGGCGGCCGACGTTCGCGTCCACCTTGAACTCGCGCATCATGCGGTCGACGATGATCTCGAGATGGAGCTCGCCCATCCCCGAGATGATCGTCTGGCCCGTCTCCGCGTCCGAGTGCACGCGGAAGGTCGGATCCTCCTCGGCCAGCTTCTGCAGCGCGATCGCCAGCTTGTCCTGGTCGGCCTTCGTCTTCGGCTCGATCGCGACGTCGATGACCGGGTTCGGGAACTTCATCGCCTCGAGGATGATCGGCTTCTCGTCGTCGCAGAGCGTGTCGCCCGTGCGCGTGTCCTTGAGGCCGATCGCCGCGGCGATGTCGCCGGCGCGCACTTCCTCGATCTCGTCGCGCTTGTTCGCGTGCATCTGGAGCAGACGCCCGACGCGCTCGCGCTTGTCCTTCGTCGAGTTGTAGACGTAGGAGCCCGACTTCATAACGCCCGAGTAGACGCGGAAGAAGGTCAGCTTTCCGACGAACGGGTCGGTCGCGATCTTGAACGCGAGCGCCGCGAAGGGCGCCTCGTCCTTCACCTCGCGCTTCTCGACCGTCTCGTCGTGGTGCGGGAGGTGCCCCTCGACCGCCTTGATCTCGATCGGCGCCGGGAGGAAGTCGATCACCGCGTCGAGCAGCGCCTGGACGCCCTTGTTCTTGAACGAGGCGCCGCAGAGCACCGGGATCATCGCGCCGGCGATCGTCGCCTTGCGGACGGCGGTGCGGATCTCCTCGAAGGTCAGCTCCTCGCCGCCGAGGTACTT
Organism: Gemmatimonadaceae bacterium; assembly: GCA_036262635.1. Taxonomy (GTDB): domain Bacteria; phylum Gemmatimonadota; class Gemmatimonadetes; order Gemmatimonadales; family Gemmatimonadaceae; genus JABFXC01. The sequence continues at coordinate 1,740 of DATAIN010000541.1, forward strand.
CTCGAGCACCGCCTCGTCGTGCGACATCGCGACCGCGTGGTCGATCAGCGCGTGCCGCGCCTCCTCGACCGCGTCCTTGTACTCGGCGGGGACGTCGACGACCGTGAAGGTCTTGCCTAACGTCTCCTCGTCGAAGATGTACTGCTTCCGCTCGATGACGTCGAGGTGGCCGGTGAAGAGCTCACCCGAGCCGACCGGGAGCTGGAGCGGGTAGGCGTCCTTCGACAGGCGCTCGCGGATCATCTTCATGCAGCGGTCGAAGTCCGCGCCGACGCGGTCCATCTTGTTCGCGAAGATGAGGCGCGGCACGCCGTAGCGGTCCGCCTGGCGCCAGACGGTCTCGGTCTGCGGCTCGACGCCGGCGACCGAGTCGAGCAGCGTCACCGCACCGTCGAGCACGCGCAGCGAACGCTCCACCTCGACGGTGAAGTCGACGTGGCCCGGGGTGTCGATGATGTTGATGCGGTACTCCGGCCCCTCGCCCTTCTTGTCGCTCTGGCCGTGGCGCTGCCAGAAGCAGGTCGTCGCGGCCGAGGTGATCGTGATCCCGCGCTCCTGCTCCTGCTCCATCCAGTCCATCGTGGCGGCGCCATCGTGGACCTCGCCGATCTTGTGGCTCTTGCCCGTATAGTAGAGCACACGCTCGGTCGTGGTCGTCTTGCCGGCATCGATGTGCGCCATGATGCCGATGTTGCGATAGAACTCGAGCGGAGTTTTCCGTGCCATATCGGTTTGACCCGTCGCTAATCCGTCAGAGAGAGCGCCGCGGCGCGGGCGTCTCCAGATCTGCTTCCAGAACCTGCCTCGAACCAGCAAAAACGCGGGTGGACCGTGGCGCCCTCGAAAACGAGAGCCGGTATCCATCCGCCATCGCCGGGTGCGCTCGCACTGCAGCACGAGTGGGGACCCAAGGCGCGTCGAGTTACTTCAGTCCTGCACTCGACGTCTGATTGTCCTGCGCTTGCTTCTCGGGAGCGTTTCCGTCGTTCACCGACGGTCCGGCCGGTCTGCATTGCCTCGACCCTCGAGGCACCCCCGCGTCCAGCTCCTGTCTCTCGACTCTCGTCGTTTTTCGCGGGCCCATAGGTGTCGGCGCGCAGTTCGCCGAAGTCGTTCACGCCCTCACGCGCGGTCGTCTGCGCGGGGGAGCCTGAGAAAGGTAGTCGGGACGGGGCTTAAGTCAACCGGCCGCACACCTTTGCGCCCGCCGGCACGCCCTCGTTCTCTTCGCGAACGCCGGGGTCGCTACTGCGCCGGCGGCGGCGGCGCCGCGGGGAGCTGGGCGAGCCGCGCCTTCATCTGCGCGAAGCCGTTGTCCGACGTCATCGTCCCGCTGATCTGCGCCTGGCCGGTCTGGTTCAGCATCCGCTGGATGTCGGCGATGCGATCCTGCGTCCCCGGATGGTCGGAGAACCAGTTTGCCACCGCGCCACCACCCCCCGACTGCTCCTCGGCGAGCAGCTTCTGGAAGAAGGTGAGCATCCCGTTCGGGTTGTAGCCCGAGCGAAGGACGTTCTGGAAGCCGCCCTCGTCCGCCTGGATCTCGTCCTGCCGGCTGAACTTCGCGAACACCGCCGCGCCGCCGACGTTGATCGCCGCGGCCGCCGCCTGGTTGTTGCAGACGTTGGTGAGCGCGCAGGCGAGGCCGACACCGACCTGTGCCCCCTGCATCTGCTCCATCTGCTTCACCGAGTGCCGCCGCACGACGTGCTCGACCTCGTGGCCGAGCACCCCGGCGAGCTCGCTGGCGTTGTCGGCCCGCGCGAGCACGCCGCGGTTGACAAAGATGTACCCGCCCGGCAGCGCGAAGGCATTCACGACGTCGGTGTTGACGACGGCGAAGTGCCAGTCGAGATCGGCGCGCGATGTGGTATGGGCGATCCGATTGCCGAGATCGTTCACGTAACCGTCGATCACCGGATCGTTCAGCATCGGCAGCTGTGCGCTGACCTGCGCGGCTTCGCTCGCGCCGATCTGCGCCTCCTGCTGCGTCGACACCGATGCGCACCCGCCGGCGAGGGCGAGCGCGGCGACGGCGAGAAAGATCTTGCTCATCTTCGTTCTCCTCGTGTGATGTCGTCTGGCGGCGCCTGGCGCGGCACACGAGGAAGGAGGCACGATCCGAACCGTCTGCGCGCCCACCAGCCGAGCGTGTCCGGCCCCCGCGCTACTGCGGCGTTCCCGCCGGTTCGACCGATTCCGCGCGCGTCACCTGCCCGACGAACGTGCTCCCCGGCAACGACGGGTGCGTCGCCTCCGCGGTCCAACCCGTCGCCGTGACGTCACGAAGCGTGATCACCGCGCCGCTCGCGGCCCTGAACTTCGGCAGCTGGTCGAGCGACGTCGCGTAGGCGAGATGATTCGCGTAGTAGATGTCCTGCGCGAGACGCAGCGCCGCCAGATCCTGCTCGATGATCCGCGCCCGCATCTGCGACTCGGCGTCGCGCTGCACGAGGTGGCTCCGGCGGGTGTATGCGTATCCGGTGGTGCTGCTCATCCCCGACGAGAGCGGCCGGGTGAGCGAATCGGCGCGCGGATTTCCCTGCGCGCTCGCGGTGCGCGCTGAGAGCACCGCCGTTGCTGCGACGAGAACACTGATGGCGAGACGCATCGGTCCATACCGGTTGAGCGTTGTCCTGTTGACCCTTCCTCGCGGCCAATCTGCAAGAGGGCAGCCAGCCGGAGTCAGCGGTCCGCGGGCGTGCGCGCCCTTCCTCCTCTACGGAGTGCTCGCGGGAGCGCGCATCCCCGCGAGCTCCGCGTTGAGCACCCGCTCCAGCGTCGCGATGAAGCCGGCGATGTGATCGGTATTCCCGCGGCGCGCCGCGAGGAAGGGATCCATCACCGTGCAGCGGACCACGGCGACTCCACCGGCGCGGAGATAGTCGTCGTGGGTGAACCCCAGCCCCTCCACCACCGGATCGGCCGCGTGGCCGTACTCGCGCGGGAGGAGGACCGTCTTCGTCACGAGGTAGTCGAGCGCGCGCAGTGGCCGCCCGCCCCCGATGCTCATCGCACGGTACACGCGGTCCACGAGCTCGTTCGACTCCTCGAGCCCCTCGAACTCGGGATGCCCGATTGCGAAGCAGACGATGTTGACGTCGGGGCGCGGGAGAAGCACCAGCCGGAAGGGCGCGAGATCGCAGGACCCGAGGGCGGCATGGAGTGCCAGCGCTCCACGCGCTGATTCCCCGATGAGTCGACCGTACCCTGTCGCGTCGAGGGGGAGGACCTTGTGCGCCATCCAGACGCTCGCCGCCGCCGCTCCCGGCTTCGAGCCCTCGAGGATGAAACGCCCGATGTACGCGGTGTCCGAGTCGCCCTCGTGAAAGAGATACGGCGCATCGACGCTGACCATCCCGCGCACGCGCCGGTCGCGGAACGAGATCGCGCCGGCGGGATACGGCACGGCTCCGAGCTTGTGGGGATCGACCGTGACCGAGTCCGCGCGGTCCAGCGCGGCGAACGCGTGATACACCGACTCGCTCGGCCAGAGCGCTCCCGCGGGCTGCCCCTGCGACACCGCCTCGAAGGACAGTTTTTCTCCATCCGTCGCCCGCACGACCGCGGACGCGTAGCCACCCCACGCCGCGTCGGCGTGGAGGTAGAACGCGAGCCCGTGCCGCCGTCCGGCGCGCACGCGAGCCGAGTCGATCAGGTCGAGCCGATCCACCGCCCCCTCTTCGGTCGTTCCCATCACCGCGACCGCGGCGATCACCGGTCTGTGCTGCGCGGCCGAGGCGTGAAGGATCTCCTCGAGCGCGTCCGTGTCGACGCGGAAGTGCGTGTCCACCGGGACGCGCAGCAGGTGAGACTCGCCCATCCCGAGCACGCGGCAGGCCTTGGCGAACGAGTAGTGCGCGGTGGACGGGACGAGCACGACTCCCGGCGGAAGCGCGTCGCCGAACCGCTCGGCGAGCCGCAGGCCGAACGCCTGGTAGCCGAGCCCGGAGATCCCGTGCCGCGCCACGGCCGCGGCGGCGACCTGCGGATCGCCCGTCGCGCGGCCGAAGGCATCGTATGCGTCGAGCGCCGCGTCGGGGGCGATGTTGAGCAGCTCCCAGACGCCGAGATCGTCGAGCCGCGCCCGTTCGCCGTTAGGCCTGACGACGTGGAGCGAGGCGATCCCCAGCTCCTCGGCGCCCCAGCGCAGGGCGACCGGCAGATACTTGAGGTTCCGCGCGACCCAGAGCGCCTCGATATTGGCGACCGTTCCGCCCGAGCAGAGATGCCCCCACTGGCGGTCGGCGCGGTAGCCGAACATCCGCGCGAGCTGCGCCGCGACCTGCAGCTCGAGGCGCGTCGTGACCGGCGACCCTTCGGCGGCGACGTTGTTCGGGTTGTAGAGCATCGTCGCGATGTAGCCGATGAGGCTCGCCATCGTCGGGTCGGACGCCATGTGCCCGACGTACCGCGGACTGAAGAAGGGGACGCCGTCCTTCAGCTCGGCGAGGAGCCCGAACAGCTCCTGCGACAGCGTCGCGATCGACGCCTGATATCCGGGCGTGAACTTGTCCTGCTCGCGGATGGTGAAGCCGTCCTCCGGGTGGAAGTTCCGCCGCCAGAAGACGTGGTCGCGGAACGCCTCGAGAAGCAGCCGCTCGAAGACGTCGGCGTTCTCGGCTTTCGGGCCGAGGAAGAGCGAGGAGAGGTCGGCTGGTGAGCGGCGGTCGGGGTCGTCGGACATGGAGGCGGCGCGGACGGATGATCGCCGAGGATCGACGGTGTTCAAAGCTCGGGGCATGGCGAGCAGGGCGCCAGTCGGGCGATCCCGCAGCGGCATGCAGGGGAAATCCGGGCGACGTGAAGTGAGGTATGGAGCGCACGGCGCCGCGCTCGTATATCACAGTGTCGTTCAACTGGAGGACCCCATGAAGTCGCAACGGCTGGCGAAGGGCGAGGCGAGAGCGTTGAAGCTCAGCAACGAGAATGGTCAGGCGCGCACCTTCACACCCT
>DATAIN010000542.1:0-3763 GCA_036262635.1 Gemmatimonadaceae bacterium
CGCCACGACGGTCGCCGGCGGGATCGCGGTCGCGACGGGAGTTCGCGCGCTGCTCGTCTCGCGCCGCCCGCGGCTCGCTCGCCTCGATTCGCACGTCGCGCTCGCCCCGGCGATGATCGCCCCGGCTCGCCGCGTCGGCCTCGCTCTGCGCGCGCGCTTCTAGCGCCGGCGGCCGAGTCTCGCGCCCGCGGCGGGATGGTGGCATGTTGCCTCATCCCGCCGCGCCGCGAGAGGAACGATGCGCAAGACCCGCTTCACCACCATCCTGCCGATAGTCGCCCTGCTCGCGCCGCTCGCCGGCTGCGCGAGGATGCCTAACGCGACGCCGCCAGCCGGCGCCCCGCTGATCTTCTTCGACGACTTCGACGGCCCCTCGCTCGACCGCGGCAAGTGGAACGTCGAGGTGCGTGGCGCCGCGGTGAACGACGAGCAGCAGGGCTACATCGACAGCTCGGCGACGGTGTACATCGCCACCGGGAAGGAGGTCGCCGGCGCGTCCGGGGGAGCGCTGATCATCCGTCCGCGCTACGCACCCGGCTACACGACCCCCGACGGCCATCGCCACGACTTCGTCTCCGGCCATCTCGACACGAAGGGACACGTCGAGTTCACCTACGGCACCGCCGCGGCCCGGATGCGCCTTCCCAGCGGCGCCGGCTTCTGGCCGGCGTTCTGGCTGCTCGGCACCGGCGACTGGCCGGCGACCGGCGAGATCGACGTGATGGAGAACGTCGGCGAGCCCGATTGGACGAGCGTCGCGCTTCACGGGCCGGGCTATTCAGGGGACACTCCGCTCTTCAACCGGCTCTACCTCCCGCCCGAGCACGACGCCACGCGCTGGCACGTGTACTCGGTGGACTGGGCCCCCGACAGCCTGATCTTCCGCGTCGACGACACCATCGTCTACCGCGCGACGCGGCCGATGATCGAGAACTACGGGAAGTGGTCCTACGACAACCCGAAGTTCATCATCCTCAACCTCGCGTTAGGCGGCGCCTACCCGCTGAAGACGAACGGCGTCCGGACTCCCTACGCCGGTCTTCCCGCGAGCACGGTCGACGTCATCCAGCGCGGCGGGGGGAAGGTGCTGGTCGACTGGGTCCGGGTCACGGCGCGCCGTTAGATTCGAGCCCGGGAGGCTCGGCGCTCGGCAACTGCTAAGGGCTTCGATAGGGTAACTGCAACTGCTCTTTGGTACGCCGAGGCGGTGAGGTGGGGAGGACTGCAGGGGCACACCCATCAAGGCAGTTCTCCCGCCGTGCTCACCGTCTCACTGCCTCGGGCACTCCCTGATGCGGTTGCAGTTACCCCATCAAAGCCCCCTAACGCGTGATGCCTGACCGGTCGCGATGCTGACCGCGGCGCGCTACCGTCAGGCCGCGATCACCGCCGGGCCCGGAGCCGGAAGGAGCGCGGCGGCCGGGGCCACGGCCTCCTCCTCCCGCGACGCGTCCACGCTCAGCTGGTGCTTGACGAGGCGCGCGTAGGTCGGGCAGCTCGCGACGAGGTCCTCGTGTCGGCCGTCGCCGACGATGCGTCCCTCGCTCACGACGAGGATGCGGTCGGCGTCGCGCACCGTGTTCAGCCGGTGCGCGATGATGAACGTCGTCCGCCCGCGGCGGAAGGCGCGCAGCGCTTCCTGCACCGCGACCTCGGACTCGGTGTCGAGCGCCGCGGTCGCCTCGTCGAAGAGCAGGACGGCGGGATTCACGAGGAAGGCGCGCGCGATCGCGACGCGCTGCCGCTGGCCTCCGGACAGGGCGCGACCGCCCTCGCCGACCTTGGTGTCGTAGCCGTCGGGCAGCTTCATGATGAACTCGTGCGCGTTCGCCGCCATCGCCGCGGCCATCACCTGCTCGCGCGGCGCGGTCGGCCGCCCGTAGGCGATGTTCGCCGCGATCGAGTCGTTGAAGAGCACGACGTCCTGCGGGACGACCCCGAACTGCTGGCGCACCGTCGCGATCGCGAGCGTCCGCAGATCGTTGCCGTCGATCAGCACGCGGCCGCTCCCCGGGTTGTGCACCCGCTGCAGCAGCCGGAACACGGTGCTCTTTCCGCTCCCCGACGGACCGACCAGTGCCACCGTCTCTCCCGGCTCGACGGTGACGTCGAAGCCGTCGAGCGCCTTCTGGTGGTCGCGATAGCCGAAGCCGACCTGGTCGAAGGTGATGCGTCCGCGGATCGGCGGGCAGGGCGCGGCGTTCGCGACGTCGGGCGCCTCCTCCTCGGCGTCGAGCACCTGGAAGACGCTCTCCAGCGCGACCGCCGCCTTGCGCGTCGTCGGATACAGGTCGACGATCTGCTGGATCGGCGCGAAGACGCCACCGACGTAGCCGAGGAAGGCCAGCAGGGCGCCGACGGTGAGCTCGCCCCGCACGACGAGCAGCCCGCCTAACGTGAGGACGACGACCCGCGCCGCGAGCTCGGCGAGCCCCGCCGCGACGGTGACGCGCGCGTCGATGTGCACCCCGCGCTGGATGCTCGCGAACGCCCACTTCATCCGCCGCATCAGCCGGCGCTCCTCGACGCGCTCCATCGCGAAGGCGCGCACCGTCCCCATCCCGTTGAGCAGCTCCGTGTAGCCGCTCCAGATACGGATCCAGAAGCCGTGCAGCATCCGGTCGCGCTTCGCCTGGATGCGCTTCGCGGCGAGGGCGACGAGCGCCGGGATCGGCGCCAGGCAGAGCACCGCCGCGGTGATCGATCCGTCGAGCCGCGACATCCCCCACGCGGCGACGCTCACGTACGCGAGCGTCGGCAGCAGCCGGAAGGCGACGTCGGAGAAGGCGCGCGCGGTCTGCGGCGCGCTCTCGTCCACCGCGAAGCGCAGCCCGCCCGTGCCGATCTCACCGTGGGTCTTCGAGGAGAGGACGCTCAGCTTCGCGGCGACGGTCGAACGGAGCTGGTACTCCATGTTGAGCCGCACCGCGCAGCTCGACGTCGTCACCCACGCCGCGCCGAGCAGTCGCCCGGTGAGCACCATCGCGAAGAGCCCGACGACGCCGATGAGCGCCTGACGGGCCAGCGGCCCGTGCTCACCCGCGACGCTGACCGCGGCGAGGCGGTCCACGACGAGCCGGAGGAGCAGCGGCTCGTACGCCGAAGCGACGGAGACCGCGAGCGCGAGAAGGAGCGTGAACCCGATGCGCCGCGCATTGGGGCGCACGAACAGGCGGACACCACGGGCAGCGTGCCCGAGCTGGGTACGGATCGACAAGCGAGTGCAGAGTTTGAATGGAGCGCGCCGGCCCGGTGATGACCGTGGTCGGGACTCCTGCCATTTCGGGGACGGACAACCCAGGCCGCGGGTCACTGACGGGAGGCAGGAGGCAGAACTGACGGGCCACGAGGCTAGTGTCATGACGTCGGAGGCCTGAGGCAGGAGCCAGACGGGCCAGGAGGCTCGCCTTCCGTTAGCTGCCCACTCTGCCTCCTGCCTCAGGCGTCATGACACTAGCCTCATGGCTGGGTCGTTCTGCCTCGTGGCGCGGTCGTTCTGCCTCCTGGTATTGCCACCTCCCAGGTTCGCCCGCACCTTCTCCCCGCCCTCTCCCGGACCCCCGCATGCGCCGCCGCTCGCTCGCGATCCTCCTCTCCCTCTCCGCGCTCCTCGGCGCCTGCAAGGCAAAGGAGTCTTCGACCACGAAGACCATCGGCGTCTCCCTCCTCACCCGCGAGCACGACTTCTACCGGCAGCTCGAGGCCGGGATGCAGGACGAGGCGGCGAAGAAGGGCTACAGGCTGATCATCACTACCGGCGACT
>DATAIN010000543.1:0-5231 GCA_036262635.1 Gemmatimonadaceae bacterium
ATCCTCGCCCCGCTGCAGCACCTCGGGAAGGCGCTCCGCTTCGTGCAGGACCACCACGAGCACTTCGACGGCTCCGGCTATCCGCAGGCGATCGCCGGCGAGAAGATCTCCGTCGGCGGCCGCATCCTCGCTGCCGCGGACGCCTTCGACGCCCTCACCTCGCGTCGCGCCTATCGCGATCCGCTGACCCCCGAGGACACCGTCGAGCTCCTCCGCGCGCAGATCGGCCGCCTCCTCGACCCCGCCGTCTTCGCCGCCCTCGAGGCCATCGTCTCCCGCCGCAAGACCCTCGTCTTCATCGACGACCTGCACGGGTAAGACGGCGGGGCCAGGGCCCAGGCGTCAGGAACTGCATCAGTCGCAGGTCCTGCCCCCTGCTCCCTGGCCCCTAGTGCTTGTGCCCATGTCCCTCATGGGACTTCGCATGGCGCACCCACTCGGCCACCTTCGCCACCCGCGCGCCCTGGCGGCGCGCCAGCTCCGCCTCGCTCGCCCCCGCGCCGGGATTCGTGTAGGCGGGAGGCACGATCAGCATTCCGAGATGCATCATCGGGACGAGCAGCGACTGGATGGTGGTCTCGAGACCGCCGTGCGGCGCCGCCACCGTGCCGAACGCCGAGCCGACCTTGTCCACGAGCGCCCCGCGCTGCACGAGCGGCGCCGTCTGCTCCAGTAGCTGCTTGACCTCCGCGCTCGCGGTTCCCCACCGCGTCGGACTTCCGATGACCAGCGCGTCGTAGTCCACCAGCGCATCGATCGACTCGAGCGTGCGATACTTCTTCGCCAGCATCGCCCGCGCGCTCCGCTCTTGCTCGTCCCCCTCGATCGCGCTCGGCGCCGCGAGATCTGCGATCCGCCGCACCTCCACCTCCGCGAACTTGACGGAACCCGCGCCGTCGGCGATCGCGTCGGCGAGCGCGGCCGTGTTGCCGGTGCGGCTGTGGAAGAGAACGAGGATCTTCGGCATCTCGCGGTAGCTCCGTTGTTCGAGGGACACCCGGTTCGCCGACAAAGCAATCCGGGCGCCCCTCCTCGCGCCACTGCCGAGCGCCGACCGCCAACGTTTCACCCCCGGCGGCCGTAGATTTCTGGTATGCGTCCCCGACGGTCGATCCGGGCGGCCCTCGGTGCCGCCCTGCTGCTTCTTCCACCCGCCCTCGCCGCGCAGGCGCCTCGCGCGCCGGGCGACACCCTGCTCCTTTCCATCGAGGACGCAGTCACTCGCGCCCAGCGGCAGAGCGACGCGGCGCGCAGCGCGCTCGCCCAGCTCGAGCTCACCGGCGCGCAGCTCGACATCGCCCGCGCCACCGCGCTCCCCTCGCTCCGCGTCAGCGGCGCCTACACGCACTCCTACGCCAGCGCGCGCGGGAGTGCCGTGTCGGCCCAGTTCAACCAGACCAACACCTACAGCGTCTCCGGCACCCTCAACCAGCCGCTCTTCCAGGGCGGTCGCGCGGTGTTCGGCATTCGCGCCGCGAGCCGGCTCCGCACCGCTGCCCGGCTCACCGAGCAGGATGCCCGCACCGCCGCGGGGCTCGACGCGCAGCGCGCCTACCTGACCGCGATCCTCGCCGACCGGCTCGTCGCCATCCAGCGGAGCAACCTGACGCTCGCCAGCAACCGCGTCGCCCAGGCCGAGCAGCTCCAGAGCGGAGGACGCGCCGCGCGTTATGACGTGCTGCGCGCCCGCGTCGAGCGCGCCAACGCCGAGCCTCTCGTCCTGCAGTCGGAGAGCGATCGCGAGATCGCACTTCTCCAGCTCAAGCAGCTGCTCCGCATTCCCCTCGAGCAGCCGCTTGCCCTCATCAGTCCTCTCGATGGGGCCGCGGTCGGCACCATGCTCGCCTCGCTCGCCGCCGACTCCATCGACGTCATGCTCGCCGCCGATGCGCGGCCTTCGGTGCGCGCCGCGTACCTCACCGCGCGCGCCAGGCACGACGCGATCAACGTCGCGCGAGCCGATCTGCTTCCCACCCTTTCCGCCTTCGTCTCCGGCGGCTACTCGGCGTTCCCCACCTCGGGCTTCCCTCCCCTCGTCGGTCAGCGAAACAGCGTGGGCGAGAGCGGCTGCACCGCGGCCGCGGCGCGCAACGGCTTCTGCTACAACGGCGGCTTCTTCAAGGATCTCGCCGCCGGCGTGCAGATGAGCTGGAACGTCTTCGACATCTTCCGCGTTCGAGGGAACATCGATCTCGCGCAGGCGCAGGCGAAGCTCGCCGACATCGAGTACGACCGGCAGCGTCAGGCGGCCGCGCTGGAGATCGCGCAGGCGCGCGCCGAGCTGACGCGGGCGCGTTCGTTCTTCCAGGCTCGCCAGCAGGCATCGAGCGAGGCGCAGGAGACCTTCCGTCTCGCCTCGCTTCGCTACGATCGCGGCCTCGGCACGCAGCTCGACGTGAGCGACGCGCAGCTCGCGCAGCTCACCGCCGAGACGAACGAGGCCCGCGCCGCCGTGGATCTCTATCTCGCGACCGCCGAGCTGGCGTATGCGCTCGGGCGGCCGCTTCCCCTTCCGCCCAGCGCGCCGGCTCCTGTCCGCGCTACTTCGACTTCGTCCGCTCCGTGATGCGACCGCTTCTCTCCGCCGCGATCCTCTCCACCGCCGCCCTCCTCGCCGCCTGCTCGAAGAGCGATGGGGCGGCCGCGGCCCAGCCGGGCGCCGGCGGCCGGCGCGCCGCGTCGGTCACGCTCGCGCAGAGCGACGTCAGTCGTGCCGTGCGCATGGCGCTCGACGAGGCCGTCGCCATCACCGGCGATCTCCAGCCCATCGAGATCGTCGACGTGAAGGCTCGCCTCGAGGGCGACCTCGATGCCGTGCTCGTGCGCGAGGGCGAGCGCGTCTCGCGCGGTCAGCTCATCGCGAACTTCGAGGCGAGCGAGCAGACGAGCCTCCGCCGCAGCGCCGAGGCCGAGCAGGTCGCGGCGCGCGGCGATCTGAAGACGGCGCAGTGGAACTACGACCAGGGCCAGGAGCTCTTCAAGGCGGGCGCGATCCCCGAGCGCGACCTCCGCGTCGCCGAGCAGTCGGTCGCCACCGCGCGAGCCCGTCTCGCCGCCGCCGACGCCCAGGTCCGTGCGACGAGCCAGAACGAGGGCGACACCCGAGTCTTCGCGCCGACGAGCGGTGTCGTCGAGAAGCGCCTCGTCGAGCCGGGCGAGCGCGTGCCTCGCGGCACCTCGATGTTCACGATCGTGCGCACCGACGTCCTCGAGCTCCAGGCCGCCGTCCCCGCCCGCCAGTCGAACGACATCCGCGCCGGCCAGACGGTGCACTTCACCGCCGCCGGGCGCGACCTCGACGGCCGCGTCGCCCGCGTCAGCCCCACCGTCGATCCCGCCAGCCGCGCGGTGACCGTCTACGTCCAGGTGCCTAACGCGGGCGGTGCGATCCGCGGCGGCACGCCGGCCACCGGACGGATCGTCCTCCGCACCGTCCCCGACGCCCTCGTCGTCCCGAGCGCCGCGGTCCGCCAGGCGGCCGACGCGCGCCCGTTCGTCTACCGCATCGCCAGCCAGCAGCTCGAGCCGGTGAACATCGAGACCGGAGTGATCGACGAAGCGCGCGCCCTCACCCAGGTCGCGAGCGGCCTGCGCGAGGGCGATCAGGTCATCATCGGCAACGTCGGCACCCTCGGACGCGGCATGAAGGTCACCATCATCGGCGGCGCCGACGCCCAGCAGGGCGGCGGGCGCGGCGGCGCGGGCAACGCGCCCGGTGCCGCCCCCGGCGGCGCCTCCGGCCGTTAGGCACGAGGGCTGATCGATGTTCCTCTCCGACGTCTCCATCAAGCGGCCGGTCTTCGCCACCATGATGATGGTGGCACTCGTCGTCCTCGGCTTCGTTTCGTACAAGCGGCTCGCCGTCGACGAGTACCCGGACATCACCTACCCCGTCGTCGTCGCGCAGACGAGCTATCCCGGCGCCTCCCCCGAGGTGATGGAGCGCGAGGTGTCGCGCCCGATCGAGGAAGCGCTCAACACGGTGCAGGGGATCAAGGAGATCACCTCGACCTCCTTCGAGGGCTCCTCGCTCGTCCGGCTCCAGCTCGAGCTGAACGTCAACGTCGCCGAAGCGCAGCAGGACGTGCAGGCCAAGGTCGCCCGCATCCGCCGGCAGCTCCCGCCCGATATCCAGGAGCCGGTCATCCTGCACTTCGACCCGAACGACCGGCCGATCATCTCCTTCGCGGTGCAGAGCACGGAGCGCCCGATCCGCGAGCTCACCGACCTCGCCGACGAGCAGATCTCCACCCGCGTCGAGGCGGTGCCCGGCGTCGGTGGCGTGAACATCGTCGGCGGCGCGGCGCGGCAGATTCGCGTCGAGCTCGACCCCGCCGCGCTCCGCGCCTACGGCGTCTCGCCGCAGCAGGTGATGGAGGCGCTGCGGCGCGAGAATCAGGAGGTCCCCGCCGGGCGCGTCTGGCAGGGTCCGGAGGAGCGGCTCGTCCGCGTCACCGGCCGCATCGTCGATCCGAAGGCGTTCGCGAACATCGCCATCTTCGTCCGCAACGGCGTCCCTGTGCGCGTCTCCGACGTCGGCAAGGTCGTCGACGGCACCGAGGAGCAGCGCAGCGCCGCCTTCTTCAAGGGCGAGCGCGCGCTCTCGATCGAGGTCCTCAAGATCTCCGGCTCGAACACCGTGGACGTCGCCAAGCGCGTGCGCGCCGCGGTGGACACGCTGCAGCAGCAGCTCCCCGAGGACGTGAAGCTCAGCGTCATCCGCGACGACTCGCAGCGCATCAAGGCGTCGCTCGACTCGGTGCAGCACGAGCTGATGCTCGGCGCCGCGCTCTGCATCCTCATCATCTACTTCTTCCTCAACTCCTGGCGCTCGACCGTCATCACCGGTCTCGCGCTGCCGATCAGCATCATCTCCGCCTTCTTCGCGATGTGGGTGTTCGGGTTCACCCTCAACACGATGACGCTGCTCGCCCTCTCGCTGGCCATCGGGCTGCTCATCGACGACGCGATCGTCGTCCGCGAGAACATCGTGCGCCATCTCGAGATGGGGAAAGACCACCACGCGGCCGCGCGCGACGGGACGAGCGAGATCGGCCTCGCCGTCGTCTCGACGACCCTCGCCGTGATCGCGGTGTTCATTCCCGTCGCGTTCATGGGCGGGCAGATCGGCAAGATCTTCTTCCAGTTCGGCGTCTCCGTCGCCTTCGCCGTGCTCGTCTCGCTGTTCGTCAGCTTCACCCTCGACCCGATGCTCTCCAGCAAGTGGGCCG
>DATAIN010000544.1:0-10171 GCA_036262635.1 Gemmatimonadaceae bacterium
GGAGAACACGACATCAACCAAGGAGCTGTTGGCTACGGCAACAGCTCCTTTGGTAACGCTGTGTTCTCGTCGGTTGAAGCAGCTTTCTCCGTGTTTCAATAGCTGTTCGCCAGAGCACCTGCAGCAGCAGTATCCGCGCGATCCGCCAGATCCGCTCCATCCGCGTTGCGTAGTTGCTCGAGCTCGCCGTCCCTCATCCCCCCGGCAGCCACCCCGCCAGGCTCGCTCGCAACAGCCGCAGCGCCTTTCCCATCTGCGCTTCCACCGTCTTCACCGAGATCCCGAGCGTGCTCGCGATCTCGCTGTACTTCAGCCCTCGCATCCGGCTCAGCTCGAACACCTCGCGGCAGCGATCGGGAAGCTCGGCAACCGCGCGCTTGATCGCCGCGTCGAGCTCCTCGAGCACCAGCTCCGCATCGCCGCGCGGGCGGCTCTCGGGATCCGGCGTCAGCTCCGGCTCCGACCGCCTGACGATCGCCTCGTGGCGCAGATGATTGAGCGCCCGGTTCCGCGTCGCCCGGTACAGATAGGCGCGCAGGGAGTCGTCGACGACGAGAGTCTCCCGCCGCCGCCAGAGCTCGAGCATCACGTCCTGCACCACCTCCTCCGCGACGTCGCGCCGGCGGAGCATCCCCTCCACGTGACGCACGAGCGCGGCGTAGTGCGCCCGGAACAACGTGTCGAACGCGCCCTGGTCGCCCTGCCGAATTCGCGCGAGGAGATCGCGGTCGTCCACGATGATGGTAGATTATGGGCGACGGAAAAGCTGCGGGTGCGGCGGCTGGCGTTTCGATTTGCCGTACGCATATACGACGCTGCGCGACTCGCCGCCGTCAGGGATACGCAGGACTAAGGGTAACCGCCCGCGGGGGTGTCCTTACAGTACATGGCGACTCAGGACTCGAACTTCGATCCGACGGCCGAGCCCTTCGATTGGGACGCTGTCGCGCGCTACCTCGCCGGGGAGAGCAACCCCGACGAGGCGCGCGCGGTGCGCCTCTGGCTCGATGCGCGCCCCGAGCGCGCGGAGCTCGTCGGCGCGCTGGGTCGCTCCTTCGATCGCCTCGCCGCCGGCGACAGCTCGGACATCGACGTGGAGCGAGCGCTCGCCAGCGTGCACGCGCGGATGAACGAGCCCGCGCTCGCGGTCGAGCGTGGGGGAGCGCCGCGCTTCGCGCCGCGCATGCGCCCCGCGACTCCGCTCTGGCGGCGTCCCGCTTCCTGGCTCGCCGCCGCCGCCGCGGTCGCGATCGTCGCGGTCGGCGTCGCGCGCACACGTTCCGGTGCCGCCGACTCGACGCCCGCGCCCGCCGCGGCCGCGTATACCACGGCGACCGGCGCGCGCGACTCGCTCCGTCTCCCCGACGGTACGCGCGTCGTGCTCGGCCCCGCGTCGCGACTCACCGTCGCCGCCGGCTACGGCACGACGCGCCGCGAAGTGGCGCTCGTCGGCGAGGGATACTTCGACGTCGTGCACGACGCGGCGCACCCCTTCGTCGTCCGCGCCGGCGCCGCGGCCATCGAGGACATCGGCACCGCCTTCACCGTTCGCGCCGACAGCGCGAGCACGGTGCGCGTCGCCGTCACCACCGGCCGCGTCAGGCTCTCGCGCGCCGAAGGAGGCGAGTCGGGTGTGATCCTCGAGGCGGGCGAGGTCGCGACCCTCGACACCGCGTCGCGGGTCGTACGGGAAGCGACGACGGCGGATCGCGAGCTGGCCTGGACGCGCGGCCGCCTCGTGTTCCGCGACGCTCCGCTCTCGCAGGTCGCGGCCGATCTCCGCCGCTGGTATGGTCTCGAGCTGCGGATCGCCGACCCCGCGCTCCTCGGCCGCCACCTCACCGCGACGTTCGAAAAGGAGACGCCGGAGCAGGTGCTCGACGTGGTCGGTGGCGCGCTCGGCGTGAGACTCGTTCGCCAGGGCGACGTGGTGGTCGTCGGCGGCTCGACGCGAGGTCGCTCGCCGGGCGCGCGGTGAGTCGCGGCGCACTGCGGCGAGCCGGGCGCGTCGCGATCGCGGCCGCCCTCGTCGTTGCATCGTCGCGCGCGACGGCGCAGGAGACGGGCTGCACCCGGCTCGACACCGTTCCCGAAGTACCGCTCCAGGGGTGGGCGCCCCCGCTCGATCGCACCGTCTCGATCCAGGCACGCGACGTCGCGCTGCGCGACGTGCTCGATCGCATCGCCGCGACCGCCGACGTCAGGCTCTCCTACAGCCCCGACCTGCTCCCGCTCGAGCGCCGCGTCTGCGTCGCCTTCCGCGACGTGCCGTTAGGCGGGGCGCTCTCCGAGCTGCTCGGCGGCACCGGGGTCGAGGCGCGCGTCGTGGGAAGCCAGCAGGTCGTGCTCGCCCCGCTCCCCGGCCGCGCCGTGCCCACCGTCGCCCCGCGCACCGCCGTGCTCGAGCAGGTGGTCGTCACCGGGAGCGCGGCGGGAGCGCCCGAGCGCCCGCTCTCGATCGGGCTCACCGTGCTTCCCGGGGCGGAGCTCCGCCGCCGCGTCGCGACGGGAACGACATCCGGGATCGTCAACGGCGCGGTGCCCGGCGTCTGGCTCTGGGAGCAGCAGCCGACGGCGCTCCTCGCGCACTATGCGAGCATCCGCGGCGCCAGCTCGTTCGGCATCAGCTATCCCAAGGTCTACATCGACGGGATCGAGATGGCGAGTCCGCTCCTCGTCTCGCGCATCGATCCGGAGATGATCGAGCGCGTCGAGGTCATTCGCGGCCCGCAGGGCGCGGCGCTCTACGGCACCGACGCGATCAGCGGCGTCGTGAACATCGTCACGCGCACCGCCGGCGCGCCCGCGAACGGATCGCGCATCGCCGCGCACGGGAGCTTCGGCGTCGCGGCGAGCGACTATGTCGCGCGGCCCCCGGTGACGCAGGAGTACGGTGCGTCGATCCGCGCCGGCTCCGCCGCGCGCGCCTTCACGATGGGGCTCACCGCCGGCGGAACCGGCGCATACGTGCCCGGCGCCTGGGACCGGCATCTCGGCGCCACGGCCAGCACCCGCGTCGTCGGGACGAAGACCATCGTCACCGGGACCGCGCGCCTCCAGCTCGCGGACGCGATGACGCCCGGCAGCCCGATCCTCCTCGAGTCGGTCCCGCTGGCGATCGATCGCGCGGAACGGCAGACGGCCACGCAGTACACGTTAGGCACGACGATGCGCGTGATGCAGAGCGAGCGGATGACGCACACGCTCGTCCTCGGCGTCGACGGCTACCGGCTGCACGGCGTCGGCTTCGAGACGATGCCGATCCCCGCCGCCGCCGACTCGGCGCTCCGCGCGGCGAATGGCGCCGCGGACCGCGCCACGCTGCGCGTCGGCACCGTCGCCGGCTTCGGCAACGATCCCGTCTCGACCACGCTCACCTTCGCCGTCGAGGAATCGGTGCTGCGCTCGGCGACCGGCGCCGGCATCATCCAGTCGTCGAGCTCCGGATCGGGCTCGGGTGGCTCGGGGAGCGGCGGCGGCGGGAGCGACGATCACGGCGGGGGGAGCGGCGTCGCCTGGCGCAGCAACAGCGGGCTGATCGCGCAGGGCACCACCGCGCTGCTCGGCACCGTGTACCTCACCGGCGGCATCCGCTTCGAGCAGAACGCGGGCTTCCTCGGCGCGCCGCGCTGGAGCGCCCTCCCGATGCTCGGGATGTCGCTCGTCGGCGGGGGCGACCGCGCGATGGTGAAGGTGCGCGGCGCGTACGGCCGCGGCATCCGCCCGGCGCGCAACGCGTCGCGCGAGAGCGCGTGGGGTCACGAGGGACGCAGCGAGATCGAGACGCTCGGCATCGCTCCCGAATCGCAGTCGGGGATCGAGTTCGGCGCCGATCTCTATCTTGGTCGCGTCCTCGCTCTCCGCGCGACGCGCTTCGACCAGACCGCGTCGAACCTCATCCAGCCCGTTCTCAGGCTCTACACCTCGAACTCGGGGCCGGGGTCGGGCCCGGGACGCTCCGACTATCAGTTGCAGAACGTCGGTGAGATCGCGAACAGCGGGTGGGAGCTCGAGGGCTCACTCGCTCGCGGGCCGGCGTCGCTCGCCGGCACCTTCACCTGGACCTCGAGCACCGTCCAGTTTCTGCACCCCGACTACAGCGGCGACCTCCGCCTGCACGACCGCGTGCTCGAGGTTCCGCGCGTCACGGCCAGCCTCATCGCATCGTGGTCCGCCGAGCGCTGGGGCGCGAGCCTCGCCGCCGTTCGCGCCGCGGACTGGATCAACTACGACCGGCTCGCCCTCGCCGCCGCGATCGTCGGCGACACGGGAAGCACCACGCCGATCAACGGTGCCTTCCTGCGCGGCTTCTGGCGCCAGTACATGGGCGCCACCCGCCTCCGTGTCTCCGCTTCCCGCGAGCTGACGCGCGGGCTAACTCTCGTCGTGAGCGGCGACAACCTGCTCGACGCGCAGACCGGAGAGCCGGACGACATCACCGTCGTCCCCGGTCGCACGATCAGGGTGGGGGTGCGTACCGGGTTCTGACGCTCGCCGCGTTGATGCACGCTCAGGCGAACGAGCGCTGCGCGACGCACGATGCTGATGCACGACACGCGATCCACGAAGAGGCCCCGCCGGTTCGTGCATCGTGCATCGCCGACCAGCATCGTGCATCGCCGGTTCGCCTGAGCGTGCATCCCCCTAACGCTGGCCCCCCGGATCCAGCACCACCGCGATCTCCCGCTTCCGTCGCAGGACGTCGACCGTCGATGCCCGCGAGGAGCTCCGCGCCGCGCGAAGCCGCTCGACCGTCGCCGTCGCCCCGTTGATCCGGAGGATCACGTCGCCCGGACGGATCGGATCCCACGAGTCGTCGGCCTTCAACACGAGCAGTCCGCTCTCGCTCCCTTCACCGAGCACCGGTACCAGCTCGTCGGCGACGGTGCTGACGCTCAGTCCCGGAAGCGCGTCGCCGCTCGCTGTCGGCCGCGATGAGCCGCCGCGATCTGGTGTGGTCTGGAGAGCACGGACCCGCCGCCGGATCGCGCCGAGATCCTCCTCGAGCGCTGTGAGGGAATCCAGCGTCGGGCCCGTGCCCTGGTTCTGCTCGAGCCGCCGGAGCTGCGCCTGCAGCGCGGCGATCGCGTCGACGACCGTCGCCAGCGACTCGGGCGACTTCGTCGTCTCCGCGGTCGCCGCCGGCGCGGCCGGCCGCTCCTCCTGCACCGGCGTCGCTCGTCCCGGCTGCGCGGTCTGCACCGTCACCGTGCGATAACGTCCCCCGCTGAAGACGCGCAGCTCCACGTCGTCGCCGGGCTGGATCGTCGAGATCGCGCGCGTCGCGCGACGGAGCATCGCGTCGCCCGCTCCCGCTTCCTCGATCGACTCGGCGTCCACGCGCAGGCTCACGCCGTTGATCGCGGCGATCCGGTTGCCCGCGTCGATCCCGGCACGCTCCGCCGGTCCGTCGGGAACGACCGCCGACACCAGCGCACCCAGCGTGTCGCGCGACGCGCCCGAGTACGAGAGCGCGAGCCCGAGCAGCGTGCGCGTGTCGGCGGGAGCGGTCGTGGTGCGCGTGCGCGGGGTGCGCGGCGCTTCGTCGTCCGCGGGCGCGCGGTCCTGCGCCGCGAGAGGTGCGACCGCGGCGAGCGCGAGGAGGCTCGCCGCGAGGAATGTCGAATGACGCATGGTCACCGGCCCTCCGAGTGAGGCGCCGCGTCGCCGTCGGTGATCTCGCGTCGAGCGCTCACGAGATGCTCCGCGAACCAGCGGCCGCGCTCTCCATTGCCGAGCGTGTCGTAGCGGACACCGTTTCCGCTCGCCGTCGAGTGGATGATCCGGTCGTCGCCGACGTAGATCGCGACGTGGTCCACCGTGGAGGACCGATCGTTGGAGAAGAAAAGCAGGTCGCCCGAACGCAGGCTGTGCGTCGAGACCTCCGTCCCCACCGTCGCCATGTCGCGCACCGTCGCGGGGAGACGCAGTCCCTGCTCGCCGTACACATAGCGGACGAATCCCGCGGCGTCGAACCCCGTGCGCGGCGTCGAGCCGCCCGCGGCGTACCGCGTGCCGACGAAGCCGTCGGCGAAGTCGAGCAGCCGCGTCATGAACTGCGACTCACGCATCCGGCTCGCGGCCGCGTCGTCGGTGGGGCAGGGGGCGCGCTCGCAGGGCGCACTCGGCGCGGGTGGGGGCGGTGCCGCGGCCACCACCGGCTCCGGCTCGCGCGACCGGCGCCGGCCGCCGAAGCTCACCGTGAGCCCGATCCGGTACTGCAGCTTGTCCTGCCATGTGGGCGAGATCCCGCTGTCGCTCGCGAACGCCTGGCGGTATCGCGCCTCCGCGCCGACGCCGAGCCACCCGAGCAGCTCGTGATGCGCTCCCGCGCCGAGACTCCACGTCGCGGTCGACGTGTCCGGCGCATTCGCCGGACGCACCCCGTAGCCACCGACGCCGGCGAACGCGTATGGGGAGAAGCCGAGCAGCAGGGCGCGCAGCGCGGGAACGGGTCGCACCGGCGCGAAGATCAGGTCTGCGTCGGCGGACCATGCGCCGATGGATGGCAGCATCGACCAGCCGCTCTCCGCGTAGCGCTGGCGTCCGCCGTCGCGCGGGCCGCGGTGATGCTCTCCGCCCAGCGCGTAGCTCGACGGCCCGCCCGTGGAATCCTGCGACCGCACCAGGTTGAGCGCGCCGCTGAAGCGGAGCCCCACCGCACCGTGATAGCTGCCGAAGGAGATCCCGCCGAGCAGGGGAGTGGAGGGTGACTGCTGACGCGAGGCGAACACCTCGAAGACGCCGGGCCCCTGGGCGGCGGCCGGCGCCGCTCCGAGGAGCAATGCGGTGACCAGTCCCGCCGAACGGCGGCGTACGGCTCTCGATGACATCGACCGTCTCCGAAAGGAGTGATTGTCGGCGCGCGGGCGCGCGTCTCACTTGCTTCGGACACGCGAGTACATGGTCGCCCCTATCGGTGCTCGCGAGCGCTGCCTAGGAGAAAAAAAAGAGCGCCGTGCTCGGGAAGCACGGCGCTCGTTCAGGCCGGTCGAGGCTGGTCGCTCGCGCGGTCAGTGGACGTGGACGTCTCCGCGCCGGTCGCGCTGCTGCTCGCGACCCGTCACTCGCGCCCGGTCTTCCACGTGCTGCACGAGCGCATACAGCCGGTTCCGCTCGAGGGGAAGCACGAGCTCCGCGAGCACCGACCGGTACGAGCCGGCGAAGGAGGTGGGGGCGTCGTTGGCGCCGCGGTAGAGGAGGATCGCGCCGCCGGGAAGGACGGGGATCCGCAGGGCTCGGGCGTCGGCGCGGAGCGCGGACTGCGCCACGATGGCGAGGAGGGGAGGCTGATCCGAGGCGAGGTCGATCGCCTCGGCGACGTCGCTCGTCAGGATCGTCCGGTGACCGAGCGCGGTGAGCGATTGGACGAGGCCTTCGGTGAGCGCCTCGTTGATGCCGGTCAGAAGAATCGTCGCCATCGATGCTGCCTTTGATGCTATTGGCCTGCAAGGCGCATGACCGCGGCCGCGGTCGTGCCCTCTACCTCCACAGTCTTCGCGCGCGAGCTCGTGCCTCCCACGATCCGCACCGCGCGCCGCGTCACGTCGAGCGACCTGGCGAGCAGCTCGACGAGCGCTTCGTTCGCTGCGCCATCCACCGGCGGCGCGGCGAGCCGGATCCTGATCGCGTCGCCATGCAGGCCGACGATCTCGCTGCGCGACGCACGCGGCTGCACGTGCACCGCGAACCTTACGACACCGTGCTGCTCGCGCACAGTGAGTGCGCTCACTACAGCGCCCGGAGAATCAGTACCTCCAGAATCCGCAACGCAAAATAGGCGATGATGGGCGTGACGTCTATCATCCCGAACGGCGGAATCAATCCGCGCAGCGGACGAAGGATCGGCTCGCTGAGCGCGTACGACCAGCGGATCCACGTCGAGTACGGCGACAACCGGAGCCAGCCGGAGATCACGCGGACGATGAGCGCGAGCTGCAGCAGGGCGAAGGTCCAGTGGATGAGCAGGTAGAGAATCCCGCGCGGTCCGCTGCGCGCGATCTCCGTCGCCATCGCGAACTGCGACAACAGGAATCGCAGCGCCGCGAGGAGGACGAGCCCGCCGAGCACGAGCGCGACGAGCATCCACCACGGCGCCGACTGCGGCATCCCCCCCGCGCGCACCACGCGTCGCTCCATCGGCGCGAGGAGCGGGTCGATCGCGCGGCGGAAGAAACGCGCGATCGGGTTGAAGGGACTGATGCGGCGCGTGCGCACCAGCCAGTCGACGAGGGCGACGACGGCGAGAATGGCCGCGGCGAAGAACAGCGCACGACCGAGAATGTCGATCGCGACCGCGAAGCCGAGCAGGAAGGTGGACACGCGCGGAAACTGCTGGCCTGCTCCCCGCCGGAGCAAGTGCCCGGGAACGCCGGTTTCGCGGCCAGGGCGCGGAGTTGGGTAGCGATCGGGGCACCCGGCGCGCGATGCGGTGACCCCGATTCATTAGAGCGCGTCAATGGAATGGTCCAAGCGCCCCTCCGGCGCTTTTCGCGTTCCCTTCACACGAGCGGTATCCATGATACGCAGGCACGTTGCCGCGCTCGTCGCGGCCCTGTCACTGACGCTTGGCGCGCACCCCCCGGTCGCCGAAGCCCAGACCGCGGTGATCGTCCATCGGGCGAGCACCGTGAGCAACGTCGGAGCGGAGGATCTCCGCCGCTTCTTCCTCGGCAAGTCCACGATCGCCGGCAATGGCCAGCAGATCGTCCTCGTCGAGCTGACGCCCATCCGCGCGCATTTCTACAAGTCGCTGCTCGGGCTGACCGCGGACGAGGTCCGCCGCCGCTGGATCGCCATGGTGTTCCGTGGTGACGCGCTCGCGCTCCCCTTCGAGATGCCCGACGCGGCGGCGGTGAAGAAGTTCGTCGCCGAGCATCCGGGAGCGATCGCCTTCATTCCCGCCAGCGAGATCGACGAGACGATCAAGGTGGTTCGCATCGACGGCAAGCTGCCGAGCGAAGCGGGCTATCCCATCAAGTGACCCGCCTTCGCCTCCGACTGCCTCCTTTCATGGCCAATCCCCCCATGCGCCACATTCTTCGCGCCGCCGGCATCGCCGCCGCGGTCGCGCTCACCAGCCTGCCCGCGACTGCCCAGCAGACGCAGATCCGCGGCTTCTCCGACGTCACCTATCGCGCCGGAAGCCGGAACACCGCGCCCAACGACTTCGGGCTCGGCCAGTTCGATCTCTACATCACCTCGAAGCTCGCCAACAACTTTCACTTCCTCGGCGAGAGCGTCTTCGAGTATGACGAGGGGTTCCTCGTCGACGTCGAGCGCGTGATCATCACCTGGTCACCCGACTCGCGCCTCAACGTCGGCGCCGGCAAGCACCACACGCCGATCGGCTACTGGAACAACGCGTACCATCACGGTGCAGTGCTCCAGCCGACCATCGAGCGTCCTCTGATGTTCAAGTTCGAGGACGAGGGCGGCGTGCTCCCCATCCACACGACCGGTCTGCTCCTCTCGGGGAACGACATCGGCCCCGCGCATCTCGGCTACAGCTTCCTCGTCGGAAACGGCATCGGCTCGACGCCGGTCGCCGACAACAACCCCGGCAAGTCGGTCACCGCCGAGATCCGCTCGCAGCTCACCAGCTACCTGGAGGTCGGCGTGTCGGGCTACGACGATCTCGCCTCGCGCGGCACCCTGAACATGGCCGGCGACTCGCTCCCCGCCGCGATGCGCCAGCGCATGCTCGGCGCGCACATCGCGCTCCTCGGCTCGCACTACGAGTTCATCAGCGAGTACCAGCGCGTGCTCAATCACATGGAGGGCGACGGCACCCACGGCACCAACGCGATGTACGTCTACGCCGGGCGCCGCTTCGGGAGCTTCGTCCCCTACCTCCGCTACGACCGCCTCGACTTCGCCAAGGTCGATCCCTACTTCGTCCCGACCGACGACCAGGTGTCGCTCGTCGGCGCCCGCTACGATTTCTCCGCGGCGGGAACGGTGAAGCTCGAGGGCCGCGAGCGGAAGCGCGAGCTCGACAAGTCGACGAAGGAGATCGTCGCGCAGATCGCGATCGGGTTCTGACGGTTCGAACCTGGCTTCGAGGGGCCGCCGCGCGACTGCGCGGCGGCCCCTCGTCGTTCGGGTCTTCGCATCCTGCGATGGGGGTGCAGTCGAACCAATAATGCGGGGTGTCCGCCTGCGGCGGGAT
>DATAIN010000545.1:0-3676 GCA_036262635.1 Gemmatimonadaceae bacterium
GGGAAACGCGTTCAGGCGCATCGCGAGCAGCTTGCCGAGCACCGCGCCGCGCAGATCACCGGCGCCATTCCTGAACTTGAAGTCGTTGCCGCGCAGGGCATGCTGGCGAATCGAGGTGACGTCGACGGCCCCCGGCCCCTCCGGCTCGATCCCCTCGATCTGCACCGCCTCGTGGTAATCGTGTCCCGCGCTGATCACCGCCTGCGTCAGGACGAAGGGCGCCGCGGCGACGACACCCTGCTGCTTCTTCACGAGGGCCAGCGTCTCCCGCCATTTGTCCATCCGCATGTCGTCGCCGAAGGTCAGCACGCGGATGTCTGGGCTCGCGACGAGGATCTTCTCGCGCAGGTCCTTCTGCAGCCCGTTCATCACCGCGATGATGACGATCAGCGCGCTCACGCCGACGGCGACGCCCGCGATCGCGATGATGCTGATCAACGAGAGCAGTCGCGATCCGCGCCGGCTGCGCAGGTAGCGCCAGGCGATCGCCATCTCGAGCGGCATCATTCGGGTCGCAGCGTCGGGAAGAGGATGACGTCGCGGATGTTCGCCGTCTCCGTCAGGTACATCATCAGCCGGTCGATCCCGATGCCGACGCCGCCGGTCGGCGGCATCCCGTACTCCATCGCGCGCAGATAGTCCTCGTCCACCCCCGAGGCCTCCTCGTCCCCCGCGGCGCGCAGGCGCGCCTGCGCCTCGAAGCGGCCGCGCTGGTCGATCGGATCGTTCAACTCGCTGAACGCGTTCGCGAGCTCCTTGCCGTTCGCGAACAGCTCGAAGCGTTCGGTGAGCGACGGGCTCCCGCGCTTCGGCTTGGCGAGCGGGGAGAGCTCCACCGGATAGTCGATGACGAAGGTCGGCGTCGTGAGCCGCGACTCGACCAGCGCCTGGAACATCTCGTCGAGCACCTTCGGCCGGCTCAGCGTCTCGACGCGCTCGACGCCGACCCGCCGCGCCGCTTCACGGAGCGCGGCATCGCTCAGCGCCATCGCGTCCGTGCCTAACGCGCCGTTCAGCGAGTCCACCCACGGGATGCGCGGGAACGGCGGCTTGAGCTCGGGCACGCGCGACGCCATTTCCGGCACGGCGCGCACCGCCGCGGCGGCCTGCACCAGCAGCGACTCCACACGCGACATCATCGTCGTGTAGTCCGCGTACGCCTCGTAGAACTCGAGCATCGTGAACTCGGGGTTGTGCGTGCGATCGATCCCCTCGTTCCGGAAGTCGTGGCCGATCTCGTAGACGCGCTCCAGCCCGCCCACGATCAGCCGCTTGAGGTACAGCTCGTCCGCGATCCGGAGATAGAGCTGCATGTCGAGCGCGTTGTGCGTCGTCACGAAGGGCTTCGCCGCCGCGCCGCCGTAGAGCGGCTGCAGCACGGGGGTCTCGACCTCCAGATACCCCAGACCGTCGAGATAGGCGCGGATCGCCGTGATGAGCCGCGAGCGGGCGATGAACAGCGCGCGCGCCTCGGGATGCACCGCGAGGTCGGCGTAGCGCTGCCGGGAGCGCTGCTCGGAATCCTCGAGCGCTCCGTGACGCACCGTCTGCCCGTCGATCACCTCTTCCTTGCCTAACGGCAGAGGACGGAGCGACTTCGCGAGCAGGGTGACGGTGTCCGCCTTCACCGTGATCTCGCCCGTCCGCGTCCGGAAGAGCGGTCCCGCGACGCCGACGAGATCGCCGATGTCGAGCTGCTCGAGCAGCGCGAAGGCGCCCTCGCCGAGGTGATCGCGGCGGAAGTAGAGCTGGATGCGGCCGGACAGGTCGGCGAGGTGCGCGAAGATCGTCCTCCCGTGGCCGCGCCAGGCGACGAGCCGGCCCGCGACACGCACCGTCTCGCCCTCCTCGCTCCCCGCAGGTGCCAGCGCCAGCGCCTCGGCCGCGCTGTGCGAGCGGTCGAAGGAATAGGCGAAGGGCGCGATGCCCTGAGCCTCGATCGCGGCGAGCTTCTCGCGGCGGGCGCGCTGGACGAAGTTCAGATCTTCGCTCACGCCGCCCCGTCGCCGTTCGAGCCGCGCGTCAGCCACGCTTCGATGAACGGATCGATCGCCCCGTCCATCACCTTCTGCACGTCGGGAATCTTGAGCTCCGTGCGGTGATCGTTGACCATCGTGTAGGGCTGGAAGACGTAGCTGCGGATCTGGCTGCCGAACGTCACGTCGGCCTTCGCCGAATCCATCTCGGCCTTCTTCTCGAGCTGCTTCTGCAGCTCGATGTTGTAGAGACGGTTCTTCAGCATCTTGAGCGCGGTCTGCTTGTTCTTGTGCTGCGACCGCTCCTGCTGCGACGCGACGACGACGCCGCTCGGCATGTGCGTGATGCGGACCGCGGAGCTGGTCTTGTTGACGTGCTGGCCGCCGGCGCCCGAGGCGCGGAAGACGTCGATCTTCAGGTCCTCGTCGCGAATGTCGATGTTGATGTCGTTGTCGACCACCGGATACACGAACACCGACGCGAAGCTCGTGTGCCGGCGAGCCTGCGCGTCGAAGGGCGAGATCCGCACGAGACGGTGCACGCCGCTCTCCGCCTTGAGGAACCCGAACGCGTACATCCCCTTGATCTCGAGCACCGCGCCCTTGATCCCCGCCTCTTCACCCTCGCTCACGTCGAGGATCTCGACGGTGTAGCCCTTCCGCTGCGCCCAGCGCTCGTACATGCGCATGAGCATCTGCGCCCAGTCCTGCGCCTCGGTGCCGCCGGCGCCGGCGCTGATCTCGACCTGCGCATCGCGAAAATCGTCGGGGTGCTGGAGCAGGGAGCGGAGACGGAAGCTCTCCAGCTCCTCGTCGATCGCGTCGACGTCGCGGTCGACCTCGCGCTCCATTCCCTCATCCGGCTCGAGCTGCAGAAGCTCGTCGAGCTCCTCGGCGCTTTTCACGCGCGCGGTCAGTGAGTCGTACGGCTCGACCCAGCCGCGCAGCGTCTTCACGTCCTGGACGATCGCCTGGGCGCGCTGCTGGTCGTTCCAGAAGTCGCCCTCCGCCATCTTCGATTCGAGCTCGCTCAGCGCGCGGCGTTTCGCGTCGACGTCAAAGATACCTCCCCAGCTCGGCGAGACGCCCGCTGTGATGTCGCAGTCGCTTTCCGCGCTCGGTTTCGGCCATGCGCTCGTTCTCCTAAGCAGCGGGCCGCCCCGACACGGAGGCGGCCCGAGATGACGTGGGTGTCGCTGCAGGAATATAACCCCCCGCGTCCACCGTGTCCTAGGCTGGGGGAAAGACCTTCTTTCCGCCGGCGAGCACTTCGTTGAGCGCGTCCTGGAAGTGCGTCGTCGTGTCGGCGAACTCGCGGCCGACCTGCTCCACGTATTCCTCGTAGCTCTTCTTGATCTCCTCCTTGAAGAGCTGCGCGAGGGTGTTGTTGCGGATCCCCTCGTCGCGCTTCTGCGGATAGTAGGCGACGATGTCCGACACGAGTGCGCGGGCGAGCCGCTTCGCCTTCGCGTTCGGGTCGTTGGCGAGAAAGGGATTGATCGGCGGCCGAGCGGGCGGGGTGCCCGGTGCCGGAGTCGGACGGGCCCCCGGCGAAGCGGCTCGCGCGCGCGCTGGTCTCGGACATCGTCGCCTACCATCCGCAGAAGCGCGACGAGGGCGTGCGCAACAACACCCTGGCGCAGCTCTTCAAGGAGGAGATCAAGAAGAGCTACGAGGAATACGTCGAGCAGGTGGAGATC
>DATAIN010000546.1:0-1846 GCA_036262635.1 Gemmatimonadaceae bacterium
GCCAGACCACCGACTGTTCGGTGACGCGCACGTTGAGCGAGGAGAAGAGGCCGATCGCGACCACGAGGATCACGAGCACCCCTCCGACGAGAACCGGGGGAACCCCTCCGGCGCGAACGGCCGCCGCCCGGATCGCCGCCAGAGCGACCACCGCCGACACGCCGAGGATCCCCAGCATCCACCAGCCGATCTGGGTGTGGGAGTACCGGAGTGATCCCTCGCCCGCCGCCGGCGCGCCGATCATGAGACTCGCTTCGTCTTCCGCTTCAGGAAGTCCATGAGGATGAACTGCCCCAGCGTCATCGTCGTCGTGAAGTACGCCTTGCCGCGCGCGATCTCGCTCACCCGCTTCACGAACTCCACCAGCGCGCGGTCGCGGGCGAGCATGAAGGTGTTGATGACGATCCCGCTCTGCCGGCACCGCGCGACCTCCTTCAGCGTCTCGGCGATCACCCCGGCGTCGAGCCCGAAGGAGTTCTTGTAGATCTGGCCGTTAGGCAGCGTCAGCGCGCTCGGCTTCCCGTCGGTGATCATGATGATCTGGCGCATGTCCTTCTTCTGGGCGAGGAGGAGGCGGCGCGCCAGCTTGAGCCCTTCGGCGGTGTTGGTGTGATACGGCCCGACCTGCGCCCCGGCGAGGGCGCCCATCGGGATCTCTTCCGCGCTGTCGTGGAAGAGAATCACCTTGATCGTGTCGCCGGGAAATTGCGTCCGGATGAGGTGCGTCAGCGCGAGCGCGACCTTCTTCGCCGGCGTGAAGCGGTCCTCCCCGTAGAGGATCATCGAGTGCGAGCAGTCGAGCATCAGCACGGTCGCGCAGCTCGATCGATACTCCGCCTGCCGCACCATCAGGTCGCCGTAGTCGATGTCCATCGGGACGGCGAGCGACCCGGTGCGCTGGAGCGAGGCCTTGAGGGTGGCGATCACGTCGAGGTTCATCGTGTCGCCGAACTCGTACTCCTTCACGTCCCCGTCCGACTCGATCCCGGTGGCGAGGAACGGCGTGTCGTGGCTCCCCGCGCTCGACTTGCCTAACGATCCGAGGAGCGAGCGCAGCGTCCGGTAGCCGAGGAAGTCGATCGCCTTGTCGGTGAGGTTGAACTGGACGTCCTTCGCCGCCGCCTGGGCCAGCGAGCCCGGGCCGGTGACCGGCTGGTGGCCGGCGGGGACCTGCGGTGCGTTCCCGACGTTGAGGAAGCCCTCCTCCATCAGCCGCCGCACGAGCTGGTCGAGCAGCGCCGCGAGCTTCGCCTGCCCCTCGGGATCGCCGTCGGCGTCCCCGCGCAGCGCCTCGAGCATCTCCGGGGTGAACTGCCCGCTCTCGATCAGCGCGTCGAGGATCGCCCGCTTGAGCGCGTCGAGCGAGCGGTCGCCCTCGTCATTGAAGTCGTTCCACCCGAACGACGAGTTCTGCCCGCCCGCGAACCCCGACTGCAGCAGGAAGTCGGCGAGCTTGTCGAGCAGCGCCTGGAGATCGACGGCATCCGCCATCTCCGGGGAGAACTTCGTGTAGGTGTGGAACTTCATTCCTGCCTCGCCTGCGGGAGACCTTCTCGGAGGATACGAGAGGGACCGACTGTTCGCGAGGCTCGCGGGGGATGCGGGGTCACGGGAACGAGCGATGCGGGGGGGCGGCGCGAAGCGCCGCGAGACCGCGATACGGGATGCGGGATACGGGATACGGGAGACGGGATACGGGAGACACCTGATGCGGGATGGGGCCGAGCGCGGCGCCGCAGGCGGCCCGCGCTCGGCCAGTCCCGTATCATCGCGGTTTCTCGCATCCGCGCATCCGCGCATCTCGTATCGCGGTCTCGCGGCCGCGGCCCGCGAAGCGGTCCGCGCC
>DATAIN010000547.1:0-9294 GCA_036262635.1 Gemmatimonadaceae bacterium
GTGTCGGAGTCGCTCGCCGGCCGGGCCGCATACCTCACTCTCTGGCCGATGTCGCGCCGGGAGCAACTGGGGTTCGGGGCGGCTGGCCCGTGGAGCGCCCTGCTGGGTACCCGCGACAGGAGCTGGATCGACGTGATCGCCGCCGATCCGGCCCCTCCGGAGCCATGGCGCGAGCTCGCTCGGCGTGGCGGATATCCGACCGTCGTCACGGAGCTGGCCGGCGACGAGGACCGTGCCCTCTGGTTCAGCGGCTACGCGACGACGTATCTCGAGCGCGACCTGCGCGAGCTCGCGGCCATCGAAAACCTCGCTGACTTTCGCCGGCTCATGCGCGCGGTGACGCTCCGGATCGGGAATCTCCTCAACCAGACGGAGCTCGGCCGCGACGCCGGTCTCCCGCAGCCGACGGTCCATCGGTATCTGAACCTGCTCGAGACCTCGTATCAGCTCGTCCGGCTACCGGCCTACGCCGTCAACCGGACGAAGCGCCTGATCAAGACGCCGAAGCCCTACTGGTGCGATACCGGGCTCGCGATGCACCTCGCCCAGGAGCGTGAGCCGCGCGGCGTGCACCTCGAGAACATCGTTCTCGCAGACCTCCTCGCGTGGCGGGACGCGCAGGTCGATCCCCCGCAGCTGCATTACTGGCGCACGGCGACCGGGGAGGAGGTGGACTTCGTGATCGAGCACGGCGACGAGCTCCTGCCCATCGAGGTCAAGACGGGGCGCAGCGTCTCGGTGAGCGACGCGCGGCACCTGCTCAGCTTTCGCGGCGAGTACGGGGCGCGATGTCGCAGTGCGCTCCTCCTGTACGACGGCGACGAGACCTACTGGCTGACCGACGGCGTGCTCGCGACGCCATGGTGGTGCGTCGCCTAGAAGTCAGGACATGATGGGCACCGGAAGGAGCCGCCGTCGTTCACCCCTTCGAGCCTCCTCCCGCCCGCCCGTTCGCCTGACCCGCCGGAATCCCTCGCGTCACCCACCGCTCCGCCACGATCCCCGCGATCTCCTTCCCCGCACGCTGCACCACCCCCGCCACCTCGCCGAGCAGACCGCTGATCTCCACCACCCAGTCCCCTGTCTTCGGCGGGACGTCGCCGCGCAGCGAGGCCATGATCCGCCCGCGCAGCCGGAGCGCGATCGGCGACGCGAAGGAGATCGCGTTGAAGTGCGCGTCGTACCGCGTGCCGAGTCCCTCGATGAGCGACGCGGTGCGCGCGAAGTAGACCAGATCGCTCGGCAGCACCACCGGCGCCTCGAACAGCTCGGCCAGCACCTGCTCGGCGAGCAGCTTCTCGAGCCGCTCGCGCGTCATCGAGCGCTCGGAGGCGATGGCGAGCAGCTTCTTCACCAGCGCACGGATCGCCTCGCGATTCGCGTCGGGGAGGATGACGCCGAGCGACTCGAAGCCGTCGACGATGCCGTCCACGTCGCCGCGGATCGCCGCGAAGACGGTGTTGATGAGACGGAGGCGCATCTCGCGCGGCACGCGCACCGCCATCCCGAAGTCGAGCAGCACCAGCCGACCCTCGGGCGACACCATCAGGTTCCCCGGATGCGGGTCGGCGTGGAAGAGCCCATCCACGAGCATCATCTGGATGTACATCTCCATCACCGTCGCGACGACGGTCTGGCCGCGCACCTTCCCCGTCGTCACCCAGTCGCCGAGCATGTCGATGCGCCGCCCCTCGACGTACTCGAGGACGAGCACGCGCTGCCGCGTCATCTCGTGCTTCACCGCGGGAACGATCACCATCGAGTTGCCGGCGAAGTTCGCTCCGATCTCGTCGGCGACCTGCGCCTCCTTGCGGAAATCGAGCTCGTCGCCGACGCGCGTGCCGAACTCCTCGATCGCGCCGCGGAGCGCGACGACGTGGCGGTTCGGCCAGCGCTTCTCGACGAAGGCGACGATCCGCGACGCGGCGCGGATGTCGATCGCGACCATCTCCTCCACGCCCGGGCGGAGGACCTTCACGACGACGTCCTCGCCGTTCCACAACGCGCGGTGAACCTGGCCGAGCGACGCGGCGGCGATCGGCTCGCGATCGAAGCGCTCGAAGAGCATCTCCACCGGCACGCCGTACGACGCGCGGATCGTCTCGGCCACCTCGTCGTAGGGGACGGGCGGGACCTGATCGTGCAGCAGCCCGAGCGTCGTGATGTAGGGCTCGGGCACGAGGTCGGCGCGCGCGCCGAGCACCTGCGCGAGCTTCACGAAGACGGGACCGAGGCCGGCGATCGTCGCGACGATCTCGTTGGCGCGCCGCTGGTGGAAGGCGGCGGTGCGGGGCAAGGGCGCGCCGAAGAAGATCCAGCGCCTGCGGTCGCGCAGGAACGACAGGACGAAGGGCAGCAGCCGCGCGGAAACGATCAGGGCGCGCATGATCCTTGAAAGATAGCGCGGTCGTGACCGCTATCACTCACCTGTTCTTCGACATCGGGGGCGTGCTCGGCTCCAACGGGTGGGACCGCGAGCAGCGTTCCCGCGCGACCGAGCGGTTCGGGCTCGAGCCGGAGTTCGAGGCCCGGCACGCGGAGCTCGTCGGCGACTGGGAGATCGGGCGCCTCACGCTCGCCGAGTACCTGGACAGCGCGGTGTTCTTCGTCGCGCGCCCCTTCACCCGCGAGGAGTTCGTGAGCTTCATGTTCGCGCAGAGCGAGCCCTTCGTCGAGACGATCGCCCTGGCGCGCGCGGTCGCGAAAGGGCGTCGCGGCGTGCGGCTGTTCACGCTCAACAACGAGGCGGACGAGCTGAATCGCGAGCGGATCCGCCGCTTCGAGCTGCGCACCGTGTTCGAGAGCTTCCTCTCCTCCTGCTGGCTCGGCGTGCGCAAGCCGTCGCGCAGCATGTTCGTCCGCGCTGCGGCGATCGCCGGCGCGGACGCGGGGGACATCTTCTTCGTCGACGACCGCGAGCAGAACCTCGTCCCGGCGCGGGCGCTCGGCTGGGACACGCACCACTTCACCGGCGCGGCGCTGCTCGAGTCGGCGCTGCGCGAGCGAGGGCTGCTATGAGGCGCTCGTCGACAGTGCTGCTGCTCGCGACGCTCGCCACCGGCTGCGTCGTCGTGAAGGACGGCGACGTTGTCGCCGATTCGGGCACGGGAGTCGTCGTGGTCAACCTGGACAGCGCGCGCGCCGCGGCGCGCAC
The DNA here is from genome assembly GCA_036262635.1 of Gemmatimonadaceae bacterium. Classification (GTDB taxonomy): domain Bacteria; phylum Gemmatimonadota; class Gemmatimonadetes; order Gemmatimonadales; family Gemmatimonadaceae; genus JABFXC01. Next base: position 3,155 of record DATAIN010000547.1, read on the forward strand.
CGCGGCGGAGAGCGCGCATGTTGCGACCGCACCGACGCGCAGCGCGACGCCGCTTCCCGCTCCCGCGGTCGATGCCCGCGCGGTCACCACGCCACCGCCTCCCGCGTCACCGCCGAGCGACGGCGGCGCGCCCGCGCCGACGAGCGCGGAGCTGAGCTGGCTCGCCGCGTCGATGATCGTGCCGGTCCAGGGAGTGGAGGCCGGCGCCCTGCACGACACCTTCGACGAGAAGCGCGACGGCACGCGCATCCACGAAGCGCTCGACATCCCCGCGCCGCGCGGCACACCCGTTCTCTCGGCGACGAACGGCACCTTGCGCCGGCTCTTCACGAGCAAGGCGGGGGGGCTGATGGTCTACGCATCGGATGCGAGCGACCGCTTCATCCTCATGTACGCGCACCTCGACCGCTACGCCGACGGGATGCACGACGACATGCCGCTGAAGCAGGGTCAGGTCATCGGCTACGTCGGCACGACCGGCAACGCCCCGCCCGGCGTGCCGCACCTCCACTTCGCCATCGCCCGCGGCGACGGCGCGCACTGGTGGAAGGGGGTGCCCGTCAACCCATACCCGCTGCTGGGGGGTCGATAGCGGGTGATGCGCGATGCACGTCGAGGCGAACCGGCGATGCGCGATGCACGATGCTGATGCACGATGCACGATGCACGAACCGGCGTTGAACGGCGGCTGAAGGCCCCTTCGAGCATCGTGCATCGCCGACCAGCATCGCGCATCGCGCATCGCTCGTTCGCCTGAGCGTGCATCGTGCATCTCCCTACTTCAAGAGCTTGAGTGCTGACCTCTGCTCGCTCTCCAGCTGCTCGATCGTGCATTGGCGCGGGGCTTTGTCCGGCCGCCATCTGAGAAACGAAGTTCCGTGGCGAAACCGGCCGCCGGAGAAGTGGTCGTAGCGCACCTCGACCACGAGCTTCGGCGCGAGCGGCTTCCATTCCGCTGAGCGCTCGGTGCTCCAGCGGCTCGGGCCACCGGGCGCCTGGCCGGTGAAGCCCGGCGCCTTGATCAGCTTCTCGAGCTTCGCGGTCAGCGGCTTCTTCTCCTCGGCGGCGATGTTCGACGTGAAGCCGACATGGTGCAGCAGTCCCCCCGCGTCGTAGAGGCCGAGCAGCAGCGAGCCGACGACCTTCCCCTTCGATGCGTAGCGGAAGCCGCCGACGACGCACTCCGCGGTGCGGAGGTGCTTCATCTTCTCCATCCCGCGGCGATTGCCGCTCTGGTAGGGAAGATCGAGCCGCTTCGCGACGACGCCGTCGAGCCCACCGCCCACCGATCGGAACCACTTCGTCACCGTCGTCATCGAGGTGGTGGCCGGTGAGAGCTTCACGCGCTTCACCCCCCGCGCCGCGGTCGCGATGAACTTCTCGAGCGCCGCGCGGCGCTCCTCGAGCGTGAGATCGACGAGCGACCTGCCTCGCGCGTCGACCAGCAGGTCGAAGGCGATGAAGCTCGCCGGGCTCTCCTTCGCGAGGAGCGCGACGCGGCTGGCCGCGGGATGGATGCGGAGCAGCAGATCGTCGAAGGAGATCGCGCCGTCGGCGACGACGACGATCTCGCCGTCGAGCACGAAGCGAGGCGCCTTCAGCGTGCGCAGCAGCTCGACGACGTCGGGGAAATATCGCGCGAGCGGCTTCCCAGCCTTCGACATCAGCTCGACCTTGTCACCGTCGCGGAAAGCGAGACAGCGGAAGCCGTCCCACTTCGGCTCGTACTGCCAGTCGTCCCCCGTCGGCAGCTCCTCGACGAGCTTCGCCTCCATCGGGGGAAAGGTCCGCTTGATCGGCAGCGTCATCGCAGCTCCTCGCGGTCGGTGTCGGCGACGCGGCGCGGCAGCCGCTCGAGCTTCGGTGGACGCGCGCCGCGTCGCACCGCGCCGGCGACCGGCGTGTAGTCCAGCTCCATCCCCTCGCGCGCGTGGCGGAGCAGCAGCCCGCCGCGGCTCATGTCCCCGCGTCCGACGAATGCAGCCGGAAAGAGCAGCCGCTTGTCGAAGGCTTTCATGAAGACGTCCACGTACTTCCCGGTCGCGATGCTGCCGAGCAGGACGACGCGCGTGGCGCGCGCGGCGGCGGCGGCGAGCTGCTCGACGTCGCGCCGGAGCGGCCCGACGTAGCGCTCGTCGCCGGAAGCGATGTCGACGCGCGAGAAGGCGACGAGATCGTCGCGGGTGATCCGCGTCTCCGGAAGGACGAGGCCACGATCGGTGGTGATGACGAGGATCGAGGGCGCCTTGCGCAGCGGCCGCGCGAAGCGGCGCGCGTAGGTCAGCTTCCCGCGGAAATAGAGCGAGCTGAGAAAGCTGAAGACCTCACCGATCGGCAGCCCCGCGGGCTCGCGGAGCGCGGTCGCGAGGGGAAAGGAGGCGCGGGGATCGAGGAGAAGCTTCGCCCGCTCGCCGTCGACGCGAGCGGGCGACAGGACGAAGAGAGTGCCGCCGGCCACCGGCGGCGGTCGCCGTTAGGCGGGGCCGAGCGGCGCGATGCGCGCGAGGACGGCGCGCGCCTCGTTCCGTTCGTCCTCGCCGAAGTAGTCGCGCGCCTTGGCGACGCGGTACGAGGCGAGCACCTCCTCGCAGAGCTCGCGGAGACGGAGACGGGTACGACGATCCGCGCTGATCGCGCGGGTGCCCTTCGAGGCACGGGGGCTATCGGTGACGTGCTGCGTGGTCATGATCCGTGTCGTATGGCGTGGTATCCGGTACGTCGGCGCCGGGTTTCGCCCGCCGCCTGTGCCCCCCTCTAAAGCAGGGGCCGTGCCGCGCCGCATGCCCCCGGAACGCGGAGGTGGTCCGGTTACATTCACCCCGTAATGAGCGACAGTCCCGAACCCGCACGTCCGCGACGAAGCCCCTTCGCCCAACGTTTTCTCGCGTACCAGGTCGCGGCGTGGAGCGCCCTCCTCGCCCTCACCATCGGCCATCCCTGGGCGACGGTCGCCACGCTCGCGCTGATCGTGTACGTCACCGCGCCGATCGTCCTCCTCGTCCGCTGGCGTGGCTGGCCGTTCTATCCGGGCGCGGCGTTCCGGATCCTCGTCGTCCGCGTCACGCTGTACGTGCAGCTCCTCCTGCCGATCGTCGCCGGCGCGGCGCTCCTCGGGATTCTCGTCGGGCTCTTCTTCCACGCGCCGCTCACGGGCGGCCGCTGGGCGGCGGGGGTCGCGCTGGCGATCGCGGTCGGATTCCTTCTCGCGGGATACGTCGGCTCGCGCTGGCTCTCGATCCGCGCCTTCGACGTCACCATCCCCGACCTGCCCGCGGGGCTCGACGGACTGCGCATCGTGCAGATCTCCGACCTCCACGTCGGCCCGCACATCTCGCGCGGCTTCCTCGCGAAGGTGCGCCGCGCGACGGAGCGATTCGAGCCCGAGCTCATCGCGGTCACCGGCGACCTGATCGACGATCGCTCGGAGGACGTCGCGCTCTACGCGAATGCGCTCGGCACCCTCGCCGCGCCGCTCGGCGTCTTCGCCATCGCCGGCAATCACGATGTGTACGCCGGGTGGGAGGAGGTGGAGCGTGAGCTGAAGGCACGGACGAGCTCCATCGTGCTCGTGAACGAGGCGCGGGTCGTCGAGCGGAATGGTGTTTCGCTCGCCGTCGTCGGCGTGGGCGACCCGGCGGGGCAGGGCCGGCAATGGAGGGGAGGAGAGGTGCCGCGCGTCGCCCCCGACGTCGCGCGCGCGATGCGTGGCGTGCCGGCGGGGATGCCGGTGCTCGCGCTCGCCCACAATCCCGCGCTCTGGCCACGGCTCGCGGCGCGCGGCGTGATGCTGACGCTGAGCGGGCACACGCACTGGGGACAGTTCGCGATCCCCGCCGCTGACTGGAGCCTCGCCTCGCTCTTTCTCCCGCACCCGATGGGGATCTATCGCGAGGGCACGTCGCTGCTCTACGTGCACCCGGGGACCGGCTACTGGGGAATCCCCTTCCGGATCGGAGCGCGGCCCCAGGTGGCGATGCTCGTGCTGCGCGCTGGCGCGGAGCCTGCCATCACTCCTCTCACATGAGCGAGGCATCGATCCGCCACGAGCCCGAGAGCTCCCGCTTCGTCGCCGACGTCGAGGGCGGCGAGGCGTCCCTGGAGTACATGCGCGAGGGCCGGCGCGTCATCTTCACCCACACCGGCGTTCCCCCGGCGTCGGAAGGGCGGGGGATCGGCACCTCGCTCGCCCGCACGGGACTCGAGTGGGCGCGACGCGAGAAGCTGCGCGTCGTCCCCGCCTGCCCCTTCGTCGCCGCCTTCGTCAAGCGGCATCATCGCGAGTACGGGGAGTTGCTCGGGGAGGGGTGAGACGGGCGCTTGGCGCTCGGCAACTGCTAGGGGCTTCGATAGGGTAACTGCAACCGCGCTGTGGTACGCCGAGGCGGTGAGGTGGGGAGAACTGCAGAGGGTTGCCGGTTGCCAGGTGCCGCTAGGCGGTAGCGGCGGTACCCGCAGTTACTGGCAACCGGGACCCGGCACCCGGTAACCTTGCGTCACCTTTCTCCCGCCGTCCTCACCGTCTCGCTGCCTCGGGCATTCCTCGAATGCCGTTGCAGTTACCCCATGAAAGCCCCCGCTGAAGATGCCCGCCCACCGAGGGCGCTCGCGCGGCGATGCGACAATCGCGGGGAGGTCTCACCCCGACCTCCTCCTCCCGATCCACGCAAACGCCCCGCTGTTGCTCCGCCGTCTCGCGGCGCGCAGTCGCGGCATGTGCGCGGCGAGGAGATCGCTCCGCGAGAGGATGCCGATCACGTTGCGCGGGTCTTCGCGCCTGACGACCGGGAGCCGGCCGACCTGCTCGAGCACCATGTGGTCCGCGGTCTCGCGGAGGGTGCTGTCCTCGTAGATCACCACGGGCGGACGGCGGATGCGGTCGCGCACCAGCGTCGTGCCTCCCTTGCTCGCATCGAGCAGGTCGCGCCGGGTGACGACGCCGATCAGCTGCCCGCGATCGTCCACCACCGGGAATCCCTGGTGCGTCGCACCGCCCGCTCCCGAGGCGAGCCAGCTCCGCACCGCGTCGAGGGTGTCGTCGCCGCGGATCGTCACCACGTCGCGCGCCGCGACGTCGCGCACGAGCACCTGCGCGAGATGGTCGGCGCTGTACTCCGTCTGCACGCGCATCCCGCGCCGCGCCAGCTTCTCCGTCATGATCGAGTGGCGGCTGAGCAGCAGCGAGACGAGGTACGCCGCGCTGCACCCGGCGAGGAGCGGCAGGAGGCCTAACGGCTGGCGCGTCGTCTCGAAGGCGAAAACGATCGACGCGAGCAGGGCGTGCGACGCCCCGGCGAACATCGCCGCCATCCCGACCAGCCCCGCGACGTGCGCGTCGACGCCGAAGGCGGGAAGCACCGCCGCCATCACCGCGCCGACCCACGCCCCGAGCCCGCCGCCGATCGTGAACAGCGGGGCGAGCGTTCCACCTGACGTGCCGCTGCCGAGGTAGATCGACCAGGACACGAACTTGAGCAGGACCAGCACGAGCAGCGCGCGGCCCGCGATGCTCCCCGCGATCGCGCCGGTGATGTTGTCGTAGCCGACGCCTAACGTGCGAGGCTCGAGCATCCCGACCACGCCGACGACGATGGCGCCGATCGCCGGCCACCACATCCAGTGGATCCCGGTCCGCTCCCCGAAGTGCTCGAAGGCGTCCTCGATCGCGTACGACACGCGCGTGATCCCCACCGCGATCACGCCGATCAGCGCTCCGAGCACCGCGTAGCTGGCGAGCGCGATGTCGCTCGGCGCCGCGATCGCGGGGATCGCGAAGACCGGCGCGCTTCCCTCGAAGAGGATGCGCACACCGGCCGCCGTCGCCGCCGCGAGCGCGACGGGGATCAGCGACCGCGGACGGTACTCGAAGAGCAGCAGCTCCACCGCGAGGAGCACCGCCGAGACCGGGCTGCCGAAGGTGGCCGCCATTCCCGCCGCCGCGCCCGCCGCGAGCAGCGTCTTCCGCTCGTCGGCGGTGATGCGGATGATCTGCCCGATGATCGAGCCGAGCGCCCCACCCGTCGCGATGATCGGTCCCTCCGCGCCGAAGGGCCCTCCCGTTCCGATCGCGACCGCCGCGGAGAGAGGCTTGAGGAACATCACCCGCGCCGGGATGCGGCTCTCTCCGAGCAGCACGCGCTCCA
>DATAIN010000548.1:0-8719 GCA_036262635.1 Gemmatimonadaceae bacterium
GGAAGAACGCTCGTCGCGCCGGCGCCGAGATTGGTGAGCACCACGATCGGGAGCGACACGAGATCGATCTCGCCCGCCGCTGCCGCCACACCGCGTAGCGCCTCGTGCTGCGCGCGCAGGATCCCGTGCGTCCGGATCGCCCCTTTCGGCGTCCCGGTGCTCCCGCTGGTATAGGTCAGCAACGCGGGGCGATCGTCGCCTGCTGCAGCCACACTCGACGTGGGTGCGAGCCGCGACGCGCCGCGAATCGACACGGCGCCGGGAAGCCAATGCGCGGTCGTGAGCTTCAGCGGCACTCGACGCAGCTCCCTGATCGCGTAGGCGGCGAGGATGCCAAGCCGGCCCGCGAACAGCGCTCGTGCGCCGCTCGCCTCGATCGCGGCGGCGACCTGCGCGCGCGATGCGGACGGCTCGAGCACCGTCGCCACCGCGCCGATGCGAAGCAGCGCGATGACGAACGCGTACAGCTCGGCGGTCGGGGCATGCAGCAGCAGCACGCGATCGCCCCCCTCGATCCCATGCTGCCGCAACAGCGTCACGAGCCGGGCCGACCAGTCGTCGAGCTCCGCGAATGTCGTTCGGCGGTCGCGTTTCCCCACGCGATCGATGATCGCCGCGACGTCGGGACGCGCCCGACGGGCTGCCAGAAACGTCGCGACGACGTTCGAGCCCGCGGGCTCGCTCATGGCGTCGCGAGCCGGCGCTCGAAGAGCGCGTAGCGCCGGATCTCGCGCGCCGTGCGGCTGCTCAACACCCGCGAGCGATCGTTCCCGACATGGATGAGCGCGTGGATCATCCGCTGGAAGCCGAGCTCCCGCGCGCGATCGTGCGTTCGCTGCGCCAGCACCGCGCCCAGCCCGCGATACTCCGGGAGCACCGCGAACGTCTTCGCGATCGCGCTCAGGACCTTCTCGCCGCGCTGCGCCTCGAGAACGTTGGGCAGCGCGAAGAAGAAGCCGACGCATCGCCCCTCGTGCTCGGCCAGCGTCACGAGCTCCGGCATCACCATCTGCCGCGCCGCGCCGTACTGCGCCCGGAACGATGATTCGTCGAGCGAGGTGTAGAGGTAGTTGCCGCGGAACGCCACGCGCGCGACCTCGTAGATGCGTCCCAGCTCGGCGTCGAACTGCGAGACATCTAGCGGCCGCAGCGTGACGCCGCGCTCCCCGATCGCACGCGCCTTCTCTTCCGCGCTCCGCTCGGCGACCGAGAGGTCCTCGTTCGCGGCCGAGATGTACTCGGCGTGCTCGCTCCATCCCGCGCCGCGCCACCACTCCGGCCACTCGGCCGGGTTCCACGGCTCCAGGAGGAACGGCGGCTCGGTCCCGCGATCGATGACCAGCCGATAGCGCCGCCAGGTGTTGCCGTCCATCGGCCCGAGCGCGAGAGTCGCGCTGGCCTTGCGCGCATCATCGACCGCGGCGTCGAGCACGAGACCCGCTGCCGCGGAATCGCCCGCGGCGAAGTGGCCGACCACGGCGATGCGTTCGCGCTCGAGCGGCGGCGTGCTCCGCCACCACACCGAGCAGCGCGCGCGCAGCGACGCGCCGTCGCGCACGATGTACGTCGCATCAGGTGTGGTCTGCGAGAGCTCGCGGCTTCCCACCGTCGGCCAGTCGCCGGGCGCGGTGAGCGTATCGAGCATCGCCGCTTCGTTCAGCCGCTCTACCCGTGTGTTCATGCGCTCGCCGCGGCACCCGCCCCGAGCGCGGCGGTGACCAGTGCGAGCACGACCTGCCGCCCCCAGCCGAGCGCGTAGCCGTCCTCCGCTGCGCGTGCGACATAGGCGAACGCCATCGTACCCAGCAGCACCGCGGGAAATGCGAGCAGCGCGTAGAATCCGCTCCGCTCCGTCCCCGCCGATCCGACGTACGCGGCGAGCATCGTCAGCCAGGCCGCGGTCGCCGCCATCGGGATCGCTTTCCGTCCGCGCACCTCGGGGCGCGCCACACGGAACCAGTTCAGGCCGATGAACGCCAGGTGCGCGGCGAGCGTCAGGCAGAAGCCGAGCAGCGCGACTTCGTCGCCGAGGAGCGGTCGCACCGCGAGCCAGATGAGCGACGCTCCCTCCACGCTCGCGATCGCGATCGCGCTGTGCGGCCGCTCGCGCACCTGCTCTTCGCGTGGCCAGAGGATCGTGTAGGTGAGGAAGAGCACGAGCAGCGGCACGATCCATCGCCATCCGCCGAGGGTCCATGCGATGTATCCGAAGAGCACCGCGAGCAGTCCCGCCCCGTCCGTGAGCGTGCGGCGGCGACGGAGGAGCATCACGAGCCCGAGCATCGCCGCGGTCACCGCGAGCACGACGACGAGCGCCGATGCCTCCATTCGCAGATACCCTCGCAGCAGGTAGTAGCCGCCCAGCGGGATGAACAGGTTGTCGAGCCCGCGCCACGAGACCGCCTCGACGAGCATGACGACCAGCGCGAAGGTGATCGCGATCAGGAGCGCCTCGACCTTCCCCACCTGCGAGAATAAGGCGAGCGGAATGTGCGCCGTGAAGTACGCGACGAGGAGAAACGCGCTCGAGCCCTCGGCACTCTTCTTCTGGTCCGCGTCGCTGACGAACGCGGTCTGACCATACCGGACGCCGATCAGCGCCGCGGTCGCGTCGGCGAGCGTGAGCGTGAGCACTGGGACCAGAAACAGGATCGGATCCCCGCCGCTCAGCCAGAACAGCACCGCGACCGCGATCGGAAAGTAGAGCTCACCGTCGCTCGCGCGGCGCACCCCGTCCACCACTCCGCCGAGGACATCGTGCGCGCGACGCGAGGTGCGCAGCGTCAGCAGGACGGCGATGGTCGCGGCGGCGAGCACGAATGCGGGACGCGCGCTGTGGAAGACCCAGGGATACGCTACCGTGCTGATGCCCAGCGCGAGATGCATCCCCTTGCGCGACAGCTCGGGATCGAGCCCGACGCGCGTTCGCACGACGCGCAGCAGCGCCAGCATTCCGAGCAGGAAGCCCGCGATCGCCCCGACGACCGCCCATTCGCGCCCGCTCATGCCGCCTCGTCGAGGTGAAAGGCAGAGTAGAAGAACGCCTTGTCGCGCGCGAACAGGGAGCGCGATCGCTCTGGGAGCTCGCGCACAGCGCCGGGACAGACCTCGGCGCCTCGACGCGGCACGATCATGTTCCAGTATGCCATCCGCGCGCCGGGGCGCGCGACGGCGAGGACCCCTTCGAGCAGCGCACGATGCGCGTCCGAGGACATGTACTCGAAGATGTTGCTGAAGTTGACGCGATTCACGCGTTCGAGCTCGCCGGAGGAGATCAGCGCCTCGATCGACACACCGTGCACCTCGAGCCGGTCGAGATTGGCGCGAATCGCCTCGAACTGCTCCGCGCGCAGCGCGTACGGAAGCGCATCGCCGTGCGTCCCGTGGAGGATCCAGTGGAGGTACGGATTCTTCCACGGCTCGAGCTCGACGAGCGCGTGCCGCACGCGACCCATCAGGTGATCGGCGACGCTCGTCTCCGCATAGCGAAAGAAGGCCGGATCGCGGCCGAGTCGGCCGAGCACCGTCTCGGAGAAGAAGATGCGAAACAGCAGCCGCCAGCGCCGCGAATCCCAGCGCTCGGCGAAGAAGCGCTCACGCCCGTCACGATCGCGCGGCTCGAGCAGAGCGTCCACCGTCGAGCGCCCGTGCACCAGGGGGAGCACCCACTCGCGGAAGATCGCGAAGTATCGCTCGAACTTGCCCGCCGCGCCGATGCCCGCGTCGATCGCGTCGCGCCGGGCATCCCAGAACTCGCGTGCGGCGCGATCCAGCAGCGGTCGACAGCGATCGTAGAGAGCCCGACGTCGCGTGCTCGCGCGCGACCCCATCAGCTCGAGGAGCTCCGCGTGCGAGAGCTCGCGGTACGCCGCGACACGGAGCGCGACCGCTGCAAGCTGCGCCGGGTTGAGGTCGACGGCGACCACGCGCTCGACGCCGCGCGCGAGCAGCGAGAGCGTGTTGTCCCCCGCGCTCGCGATCGAAAGACAGACGTCGCCCGGACCCGGCTCGAGCGCGTCGAGCAGAACGTCCGCGTCCTCCCAGCATTGCGCGTAGCGGAGGATCGACCAGTCGGTGCGCGTCGCTGCCTCACTGCGCATCGGCGATCTCCGGTACGAGGCGGCGGATCTCGCCAGTGCGACCATCGAGCTCCACTTCGTCTCCCGTCCGCAGCCAGGTGGTGAGTCCCGGCACCGCGATCACCGCGGGGAGCCCGAGCTCGCGCGCGACGATCGCCGAGTGCGAGAGCAGGCTCCCCCGCTCGACGAGCAGCCCCGAGGCGGCGGGGAACAGCATCACCCATCCGGGATCGGTGCGCTCGGCGACGAGAATCTCGCCCGCGTGGAGCTCCGCGTCGCGCGGGTCGTGCACCACGCGCACCTTGCCGCGAACCTTGCCGGGATAGCAACCGGTCCCGACGCGGCTGTCCCCCGACTCGCCGGCCGCGCCAGGCTGCGCCTCGGCGCCGCGATGGTCGTGCGCTCCGTGCACGACGCCGCGAGTCTCGAACCGGTCGGCCGGTGCGGGCTCGCGACGCCACCGCTCGTATTCGACGCGGCGCAGCTCGACGAGCCCTCGCAGGTTCACCGTCGTCGTCGTGCCCTCGACGGTGCCGAGCAGCTCGTCGATCTCGAGATGGAAGACGTCTCGCGCGTCGTCGATCAGCCGCATCGCGGCGAGCCGTCGCCCCAGCTCGAGCACGATCCGGCGCACGCGGCCGAAGACTCGCGTTCGCTCGAAGCGCAGGTTCTCGCGATCGCGGACCCGCGCGCGCGCCTGCGTGAGCACGCGGCCGATCACCCACCGCCGCAGCGGACGACCGCGGAGCATCGCGCGCAGCCGTCGCTCGGCGTCGGCCCGGACGTCGATCGCTTGCGCAGGCTTCTCACCCAGCCGGGCCTGCGCGGTGCGCCCGATCGCTCGCAACAGCGGCGTCGCGTCGTCGGCGAGCGTCTCCGTCTCCAGCTTGAGCTCCTCCAGGCAGCGGTCACCGAAGCGGGCGAGATAGTCATCGAGCTCGGTCCGCAGCCGCGCGTTCGCCCGCACCGCGGCGTGCGCCTCCGCCCGCGTCCCGTTCGTCAGCGCCGCGACGAGCGCGGGATCGTGCGACGCGGTCCGCCCCATCTCGCGGATCCGGCGTGCCGGCTCCGCGCTGACGATGCGCCCGTCCGCGGCGACCAGATCGTTGTGGATGGACGCGTACTCCGCACTTCCCCACTTCTCGACGAGCCGTCGCAGCGCGCCGTGATGGATCATCGCGAAGAAGTCGTTGAGCAGCGGTGCGTCCCAGCTCCGCAGCAGCTCCCGCTCGAGCGAGCGATAATGCGCCACGAGCTCGTCGGGCCGCATCTCGCTCAGCGGCAGGGGGAGCTCGTCGAGCACGCGATGGAGCCGCGCGTGGAACTCGCGCACGCTCGACGCGATCCGCACGTTTCCCGCGACGAGGCGTATCGCCATCCGCGCGACCGCGATCGTGTCCCGCCACCGGTCGCCGCGGCTCGCGGTGCCGAGCTCGCGCACGATCTCCTCGGGCATCCCCTCGCGGACGCCCATCATCTGCTCCATGAACCGCCGGTTCAGGCGGAAACCCGGAAGCAGCGCGAGTGCACGGTACCAGCTGAGGAGGTTGTAGTACACGCGGCCGCGCACCAGACCGATCATCGTGCGGAGCGAGTCGCCGCTCGCGTCGATCTTCGAGTCGCTCACGCCCACTATGTGCAGGAACTGCCGATAGACGTGCTCGTACGCGTAGCGCGCGAACGAGTACGTCATCGGCGTCGTCACGCCTCCGTAGCTCTCGGCGATGTTGCTGTTGTCCCAGATCGCGAGCGCGCCGTCCGGGTCGGGCAGTGCCGCGAGCGAGGTGATCGCGCGCGACTGCAGGATGTAGAGACGCCCCCCGGCGATCGCCCATTCGATGTCCTGCGGCGCACCGAACACCGCCGCCGCCCGTCGCGCGAGGTCGGCGACGCGCCGAACGCCGTCGTCGGAAAGCGCGGGCTCGCCGGCGCGCTCCTCGCCGATCGCGATGTCGCGCACTCCCTCCTCGGCGCTCTCCTGTCGCACGCGCTTCAGCGCGACCTTGCGGTCGACGATCGTGCCGTCCCGCGCGACGTGCCAGCTGTCGGCGTCCGCCTCTCCACCCACGAGCGCGGCGCCCAGTCCGGGCGTCGCGGCCACGACGACTACTCCGCGCCGCCCCGTCGTGGGGTCCGCGCTGAACGCGACGCCGGCAACGTCGGCGTGCACCATCCGCTGCACGAGCACGGCGGGCCGCGTCGCCGCCTCGCGCCCCGCCACGTCGCTCCGGTAGCGCTCGAGTCGCGCGCTCTCCGCCGAACCCCAGACATCGCGCACTCGCGCCGCCACGTCGTCGTGTGCGACCCCGAGGAAGCTCTCGAACTGTCCCGCGTACGAGTGCGCCGCACCGTCCTCCTCTCGTGCCGACGAGCGCACCGCTACGCGCTCCCCACCCGGCGCGAGCCGCGCCAGCGCCGATTCGAGCGCGCGCTCCCAGCACTCCCCCGCATCGCCGCGGACGACGAACCATGCCGGCACGTCGAAGCCGTGCAGCATCAGCGCATCGAGCGCGCCCGCCTTCCCGCCGAGGATCTCGCGTCCGGTCGCCGACCCCGGCCAGACGATCGCGTCGCTCATCGGCGGGTCAGCAGCGGGATGATCCCGACGACGAGGTACATCGCCAGCGTCCACACCCCCGCGAGCGGCTCGATCCAGCGCGCACGCTGCACCGTGGGCCGCGCGCTGAACGCGAACCCCGCGCTGATCGCGGTGAGCCAGATCGCGCCCAGCACCGCCGTCGTCAGGAGTCCCGCGCCGATGCCTCGCGCCGCGGCCGCGGCGCAGAGCAGCGCGATCGACATCGCGCCCAGCCGGGCAAGGACCGCGCGGCGCGCACCCCAGAGCGCGGTGTACGTCTCGACGCCGTGCTCCTCCCGCTCCGGCGCGCGAATCTTCCGTCCCACTTCCACGACGACGCCGTTGAAGAAGCTCGCGATGAGGAACCAGCGCAGCCCCCCGGCCATCGGCGCTCCCGCCGGCAGCCAGTCGCATGCCGACGCGTAGAGATCGATAAGCGGCATCACCGGCATGTGGGTGAGGATCACCACCACCGGCCGGCGCCGCAGCCATTCGCGCGCGAAGAATTCGCGCGTCATCAGCGCCATGTACCCCCAGACGAGCAGCAGCAGCGGCACGAGCCGCGGGGTCAGCCAGAGCGCGAGTCCGAGCTGGATCGCGCCACCGATCACCCCCAGCACGGACAGCTCACGGAGTGTGACGAGCCCGCGCGGTACCGGGCGATAGGGGCGATAGCGCGCATCGTCCTCCGCGTCCTTCACCTCGTCGGCGACCCGGAGCTGGAAGAAGAAGAGCACCGCGCTTCCGAAGGCCACCGCGAGCGAGCGCGGTGCAACCACCGACGATGGCCCGCGGAGCATCGCCGAGAAGCAGACCGCCGCGCCCGAGAACGCCGCGATCAGCGGGAGATGCGCCACGAGCGGAAAGCGCTCGCGCTGATACGTCCACCAGCGGCCGAGCCCGCGCGCGGGCTCCAGCGTCGTCGCGGTCATCGCGCGCCCCGCGCCAGGCGCGCGTGGGCGCGCGAGAACTCGTTCGCGACCAGCGCCCCCACGATCGACAGCTCCCCCGCGAGCGAGATCGCCGCGACCACCTCCGCGAACGCGTTCGCCTTCCCCGCTCCCGCGAGGCCGAGGATGTCGAGGCACGCCCGCTGGCTCGGCAGCCCCGTCCCACCGCCGACCGTCCCGACGATCAGGTTGGGAAGCGTCACCGCCGCGTAGAGATCCTCCCCGCGCAGCTCGAATCGCGTCACTCCCACCGCGGACTCCGCGACGCAGGCCACGTCCTGGCCGCAGGCGAGATACAGCGCCGCGAGCCCGTTGGCGTAGTGACCTTGCACGCCGATCGTCCCGCTGAGCACTCCGCCCACGGCCGATACGCGCCAGTAGTCGGCCATCGCCGCGGCGCTGGTGTGCAGCCGCTGCTCGACGAGCGCGCCCGGTACCAGCACCTCTGCGGTCACGCTGCGGCCGCGCACCGAGAGAAACGACTGCGCGCTCGCCTTCTTGTCCCCGGAGTGATTCCCCTCGACGTACCACGCCTCCGCGCGCACCGGACAGTTGGCGACGATGTGATCGCAGATCGCCTGCGTCGCGATCGTCACCATGTTCTGCCCCGCCGCGTCGCCCGTCGTGTACTCGAAGATCAGGTAGACGTGATTTCCCTCGAGCGAGACCCGCAGATCCTTGAGCTTCCCGTGCCGCGTCGTTCCCTCGCCCACCGCGCGCAGCTCGTCGAGGTTCGCCAGCGTCCAGGCGATGAACTGACCCGCCTCGTGCAGCGTCGCGAACGCGAACGCCGGCGCGCGCGTCACCCCCTCGTTCACGAGCACCGCCGCGCAGCCGCCCGCCTCGGTGATCAGCTTCGCGCCGCGCGAGTACGACGCCACCAGCGCCGCCTCCGTCGTGGCGAGCGGGATGAGATAGTCGCCCTGTGCGTACGTGCCGTTCACCCGCAGCGGTCCCGCGATGCCGACCGGGACCTTCACCGTGCCGAGGAACGACTCGATGCTCCCCTTGTAGCGCTCCGCCTGCGCCATCGTTTGCGGATCGAGCAGCGCCTCACGGCACTCGGCGCTCGCGCCGACCGAGGCCCACCGCTTCTCGAGCGTTTCAGGATC
>DATAIN010000549.1:0-8630 GCA_036262635.1 Gemmatimonadaceae bacterium
GCGGTGCTTCCGTCGAGGAGAGCGGGATCGAGAACTGCCAGTCGGCGCGATTCGGCTCCGTGCATCGTCGAAAGCTATCGGGTGGCGGCGGCGGCGTGGAAGGGCGGCGGCTCCGCGCGGGCGACCACCGGGCGATAGCGCAGCGCTTCGGCGATCTCCGCTTCCCCGATCGCTTCGCGCGCGTCGAGATCCGCGATCGTGCGCGCGACCTTGAGCACGCGATGGTACCCGCGCGCCGAGAGCGCGAGGCGCCCGGCGGCCGCGACGAGCAGCGCGCGCGCCGCGGGGAGGACCGGCGTGTGAGCGTCGAGCCAGCGCCCGGGGGCTCGCGCGTTGCACTCGACGCGGGCCATCGCCGAGTAGCGGCGGCGCTGCAGGTCGCGCGCGCGCTCGACCCTGAGGCGTACCTCCCGCGACCGCTCTCCTCCCCCGCGGCCGAGTGACTCCACCGGCACCGCGGCGACGGTGACGTGCATGTCGATCCGATCGGCGAGAGGGCCGGACAATCGCGAGCGATAGCGCAGGACGTCCGCGGCGGCGCACACGCAGGCGCGATCGCGGTCGCCGCTGTAGCCGCAGGGGCACGGATTCATCGCGCCGACGAGGGTGAATCGCGCGGGGAACGCCACCGCGGCGTTCGCGCGCGCGATGACGACACGCCCGTCCTCGAGCGGCTGGCGGAGGGCATCGAGCACGGCCCGCGGAAACTCGAGCAGCTCGTCCAGAAAAAGGACGCCATGGTGCGCGAGGCTCACCTCGCCCGGTCGCGGCGCCGAGCCGCCCCCGACGAGTCCCGCGGCGGAGACGGAGTGGTGCGGCGCGCGAAAGGGACGCGATGCGATCACCCCCTCGCTGAGCAGACCCGCGACGGAATGGATCGCCGTCGCCTCGAGTCGCTCGTCCTCGGCCAGAGACGGAAGAATTCCCGGGATGCGGCGGGCGAGCATCGTCTTCCCCGCTCCCGGCGGTCCGACGAGCAGCAGATTGTGTCCTCCCGCCGCCGCGACCTCGAGGGCGCGCTTCGCCGCTTCCTGCCCGCCGACGTCGGCGAGATCGAGCTCGTCGTCGCGCGCGGGCGCAGGCGGCACGACGCCTGGCGGATCGAGGCGACCGCGCCGCAGCATGGTGACGAGCTCTCCGAGCGAGGCGGGCGCGGCGAGCGTGACCCCACCGACGAGCGCCGCCTCGGCGACGTTGGCGGGCGGCACGACGAGCGTCCCCGCGCCGGGTCCTCGCGCCGCGAGGCGCGCGATGGGCAGTGCGCCGCGAACGGCGCGGATGGAGCCGTCGAGGCCGAGCTCTCCGACGACGGTGATGCGCTCGATGCAGTGCGCGGGGATCTGGCGGGTCGCGGCGAGGATGCCGAGCGCGATCGGGACGTCGAAGGCCGTTCCTTCCTTGCGGACGTCGGCCGGCGCGAGGTTCACCGTGATGCGGCGCGGCGGCAGGACGAAGCCGGCGTTCACGAGCGCCGCTGAGACGCGCTCGCGGCTCTCCTTCACCGCCCCGACCGGAAGCCCGACGACGGTGAACTGCGGCAGCCCGTTCGCGGCGTCCGTCTCGACGGTGACGTCGTAGGCATCGATGCCGAGGACAGCGGCAGAGCGGACGGCGGCGAGCATGCGGCGAGGTTAGCCGATGCGCCTCGCCGCACGACATCGATTTCGCGCGCGGCGTGACGGTGCACCGCGATCAGAACGGTATCAGCTCGCCGGGAATTCGGCGTGCGCGCGCACGCGATCCATCTGGCCGAGATGCCGGCGTGCGTGCCAGGTGAGGATGGAGAGCACGTCGCCGGCGTTCATCCGGATCAGCGCGAACACCGGCGACGAGACGCCGATCCGGCGCAGCTCGACACCGCGCGACCGCTCGATGAGCGCGGCGAGCTCGCCGGCGCGGGCAAGGTACGCGTCGAGCACTCCCGCACGGGCGGCAGCCGGGGGACGGAAGGCCTTCGGCGCGGGGAGCTTGCGCGGCGCCCGCATCGCGTTGGTGAGCAGCCGACCGGCGAGCCGCGGCGACCAGTCGGCGCGGACAGGTGGGCGCTCGCCCTCGGGGATCGTGCTCCGCAGACGGGCCAGATAGCCGTCGTCGCTGATACACAGGTGCTCGAGGACGTCGGCGATTCCCCACCCGCCCTGCGGTGGGCGCCAGTGGAGCTGCCACTCGCTCAGCGGCCGCGCGAGCTCGGCGATGCGCGCGGTATTCTCGGCAGCGACCTCCGCGAGCTCATCGAGAAGCTGGATCTGATCCATCGGGCTTGCCGCTGCCTAACGTCCGCCGCCGTCCTGCGAGCCGTAGTAGGCGTTGATGCAGGCGGTGACGAGGCGCTCGCGGAGGCGCATCTGCTCGGCGCGGGCGGCGGCGGACATGGGCTCGGGGAGTGCGTCGTAGAGCGCCTTGAAGGCGAGGATCAGGTCTTCGGCGCGCATCTCGCGCTCGCGGGCTTCAGCGACGACGAGCGCCACCGCGCAACCGAGCGCGTTGTCGCCGTCGGCGTCCCTCCGCAGGTGGCCGAGCACGGCCGAGCGTAACGCGGAAGTCGTCGAGGGCGACAACACGCGCGGCGGGGGGGCACTGGAATCGTGAGCCATCATGCGGCCCTCGAGAGGCTGTTCTGCGGGCTGCAGGCGCGGGGGGTCGCGTTGCAGCCGCCTCATCATACAGCCGGGCACCCGAGTCGTCAAACGATTGTGGGTCTAGGGCTTGCAGCGCTGGCCCCGAATCGTTTGGCGACGCCGCCACATCCCGCTTACCCACCGTGCCGAATTCGAAGACCCGCGTCCTGGTGCTGGCCCGCGAGCCCGTGATCGCCGCCTTTCTCGCGTTGCTCATGGAGCTGGACGGGTACAACGTGGACTTCGCGCAGGTCGGCGAGCGGGCGGAAGACGCCATCGAGCGACTGCACCCGCCGCTCATCATCTGCGCCGATGGCACGCTCTCGGAACTGAGCTCGGATCTTTTCCTCGCCCGTGCGTCGAAGCGCGGGCGGGTAGTGCTCTTCGCTGCTCCCGAACTGGGCGAGGACGTGCGCGAGCTCGCGGCGCGCCGCGGCTTCCCCTTCTTCGGGCTCCCAGTGGATCGCGAGACCCTTTCCCGCGCGCTCGCTGCGGCTCGGGCGACGTGAGCGATGGAGTCGTGCCGCCGCGCACCATGCGCGCGGCGGTGATCACCAGGCCCGGCGGACCGGAAACCCTCGCGCTCCAGGAGCGACCCGTGCCGGTGCCTAACGCGCACGAGGTGCTGGTCCGCGTCCACGCGTCGGCGATGAACCGCGCCGACGTCCTCCAGCGGCAGGGGCGATACCCTGCCCCGGCGGGGGCGCCCCCTGACGTGCCCGGACTCGAGCTGGCGGGCACCGTCGTCGCGCAGGGCCCGGCGGCCCACCGCTGGCCATCGGGGAGCCGCGTGTTCGGGCTGGTAGCGGGCGGCGCGCACGCCGACTACGCCGTGGCGCACGAGGACACTCTCGCCGCCATCCCCGCGGCGCTCGACTGGGTGAGCGCGGGCGCGGTCCCCGAGGCGTTCATCACCGCGTTCGATGCGCTCGAGCAGGCCGCGGCGCACGCTGGGGAAGTGGTTCTCATCCATGCCGTCGCGAGCGGGGTCGGACTCGCCGCCGTGCAGCTCGTCCGCGCGCGCGGCGCTCAGGCGATCGGCACCTCACGCAGCGGCGAGAAGCTCGCGCGTGCGGCGGCGCTGGGACTTCATGCCGGCTACGACGCGGAGGCGGGTCTCGAGGGCCTCACCGAATGGATCCGGCAGAGCACCGACGGTCGCGGCGCCGACGTCGCGCTCGATCTCGTGGGCGGGCCATACGTGCGCCCGACCATCGAGGCGCTCGCCCCGCGCGGTCGCCTCGTCGTCATCGGAACCGTCGCCGGACGCGAGGCGACGCTCCCCCTCGGTATCGTGCTTCAGCGACGCCTGACGATCCGCGGAACGGTGCTGCGGACGCGCGCGTTGGAGGAGCGGATGCGCGACGCCGCCGCCTTCGCGCGCGAGGTCGTGCCCCTGCTCCAGCGCGGCGTCGTCCATCCCGTGATCGACCGCGTGATTCCCCTCGAGCGGATCGCCGACGCGCACGCGGCGGTCGAGTCGAACGCAACGACGGGCAAGGTGGTGATCACGATGACACGCGACCAGCCGACGAGCGACCAACCATGAGTCCGACGACGATCGCGACGATCAATCCCGCGACCGGGGAGACGGTCCGCACCTACACCCCCTACGACGAAGCCGAGGTCGAACGACGGCTCCAGCGTGCCGCGGATGCGTTCCGGCGGTGGCGGCGCGTCCCCGTCGCCGAGCGCGCGCGCCTGGTCGGAAAGCTCGCCACCCTGCTCGAGGCGGAGAAGGAGCGTCTCGGCGCACTGATGACCCTCGAGATGGGGAAGCCGATCAGGGCGGCGGTGGAGGAGGCTGCCAAGTGCGCCACCGCCTGCCGCTACTACGCGGAGAACGCGGAGCGGCTGCTCGCCCCGCGCGTCGTCGAGCGCGGTGAGGCGCCGGGCGAAGTCGTACACCAGCCGTTAGGCGCCGTGCTCGCCGTGATGCCCTGGAACTTTCCCTTCTGGCAGGTGGTCCGCTTTCTCGCCCCGGCGCTCACCGCCGGAAACGTCGGGCTGCTCAAGCACGCGTCGAACGTCCCGCAATGCGCGCTCGAGATCGAGGATCTCTGCCGGCGCGCCGGTTACCCGGACGGCGTCTTCCAGACGCTGCTCGTCGGCAGCGAGGCCGTGGCGCGCATCCTCGACGACGACCGCGTCGCAGCCGCGACGTTGACGGGAAGCGAGGGGGCCGGCCGGTCGATCGCCGCGGCCGCGGGGAAGAACCTCAAGAAGACGGTGCTCGAGCTGGGCGGCAGCGATCCATTCGTCGTCATGCCGAGCGCGGATCTCGAGAAGGCGGCACAGACCGCCGTCGTCGCGCGCACGATCAACAATGGCCAGTCGTGCATCGCCGCGAAGCGCTTCATCGTCCACGAGCGGATCGCCGACGAGTTCACCCGCCGGTTCGTCGAGGGAATGCGCGCGCTCCGCGTAGGCGACCCGATGGAGCCGAGCACGCAGCTCGGACCGCTGGCATCGCAGCGACTCGCCGACGATCTCGATCGCCAGGTCAGCGAGACCGTGAAGCAGGGAGGCAAGCTCCTGCTCGGCGGGAAGAAGCTCGAGCGCCCGGGCGCGTATTACGCGGCGACGGTCATCGCCGAGCCGCCGAAGGGATCGCCGGGACACGACGAAGAGCTCTTCGGGCCGGTGGCGGTGCTGTTCCGCGCCCGCGATGTCGACGACGCGATCGCGATGGCGAACGATTCGCCCTTCGGCCTCGGCGCCGCCGCGTGGACGCGCGACGACGCCGAAGCACGTCGCTTCGCCGAGGAGCTCGAGGCGGGAACGGTGTTCATCAACGGGATGGTGGCGTCCGACCCACGCTTTCCCTTCGGCGGGGTGAAGCGCTCCGGTTACGGACGCGAGCTCGCCGCCGAAGGGCTCTTCGAATTCACCAACACGAAGACCATTCGCAGCGGCGGCGGAATCACCCTCGCCGAGTGATGACGGCGGCGCGGTCGAGCGGGGCGCCGAGTAGACGCTTCCAGAGCGGCCGCCTGCCGGTGCGTGCGAGCGTCGCTTCGCTCGTCTCGCGCCACGCCGCGAGCATCTCGCCCGCGTCCGCAAAGCGCTTGTCGGGGTCGGGATCGAGCCCACGCTTCAGCCACGCGGCGAGCGGCTCCGGGTAACCCGCCGCGTCGAACGGACCCGCGAGCTCGCGCGCCAGGATCTGCGCGCCGTCGGCGTCACCGAACGGCGGCTGCCCGGTGAGCACGAAGACGACGATCGCCGCGACCGCGAAGCAGTCCGCCGCCGCGCCCTGCGGCTCGCCGAGCAGCTGCTCGGGGGAGGAGAACGCCGGCGTGCCGGTTCCTCCGCTGCGATCCACCCCGGTGACGTTGGCGATGCCGAAGTCGGTGATTCGCCACCGCCGGTAGCGGTCGATGAGGATGTTCTCCGGCTTGAGGTCGCGGTGGACGATGCCGATCGCGTGCGCGGCCGCGAGCCCGTCGAGGATCGCGGCGATGGGGAGCGTCGCCTCGGCGAATGAGCGCGGACCGTCGCGCTTGATGAGCTCCGCCACCGAGCCGCCCTCGGCGAGCTCCATCGTGTACCAGACGACGTCGCCGCGGCCATCCCAATCGTAGATCGGGACGATGGCCGGATGCGCGAGCTGCGCGGCGAGGCGCGCCTCACGGCGGAATCGGGCGACGGACTGATCGTCGCGCGCGACGTGCGGGTGGAGCATCTTCAACGCGACCTCGCGCTCGAGCGTGAGGTCGCGCACGCGCCACACCGATCCGAAGCTCCCCGAGCCTAACGCGGCGATGACCTCGTAGTCGTCCGCGGTCGCCCAGCGCAGCCGCGCTTCCTCGCCGTCGGGCACTCCGCCCGCCACCGATTCGTCGTGGCCGAGGATGAGCGTCCGCGCGGAGACTCCGCGGTCGAGCGCACGCAGGAATGCCGAGACGGAGGGAAAGCGATCGTCGGGATTCGCGCTCAGCGCCCGATCGATGTTCGCGGCGATGCCGACCGGAATCCCCGGTCGGACGAGGGTGAGCGGCGGCATCGCGCCCGCGACCGGATACTCGCCGACGAGCATGGCGAAGCAGGACGCCGCGAGCTGCCACTGGTCGGTGGCGGGGGTCGGCTCCCACTCGCGATTGATCCACTCCGGCGGCACCGGCATGAAGGCGCGGTCGGGGGCGAGCCCGAAGGGGACCTCGGGCCGCGGCAGCGCCCACTGCCAGCCGAGCATGAACAGCCTCCCCGTCGGATTGACCCAGGCCGCCTCGAGCGAGACCGCGCCGTGCGTCGCGCCGGCGTCGTGCAGATACGCAAGGGTGGATCCCACGCTGCGCGCCACCTGCAGCACGTACGGCACGTCCTCGCCGCCCAGCCGCCGCAGTCTGCCGCCGACCGTCTCGCCGCCGATCCAGCGGCGCAGATAGCCCGGCCCGCGACGGTTCGGGCTGAAGCTCGACCAGTAGTGGTACGTCGTCGGGACGGACGGGTGCCCGCGGTGCGCGAGGGCGCGCGCCTCAGCGGCGAGCCACCCGTGATGCGCCCCGTCGGTCGCGGTCACCAGCGAGAGCGACCTGCCTAACGCGTCGATCACTTCCTGGTAGTGCCGGAACTCCGTCCACACTCCTTCCCCGCCCCAGCGCCACTCCGGGGGCAGCTGCCACTCGGTGAGATGCGAGGGCAGCGCCGTCGTGACCCGGTACGGCGAGGCCGGGGGTGCGCCGACGGCGGCGTTGAACGTTGGGGTGTTGCGCGGAGTAGGCGTCGCCACGAGCGAAATCTACTCTGCCGCCCCCGCGGCGCGCAGCGTGATGAGCACGGTCGTCCCGCGCCCACGCTCGCTCTCGACGCTGATCGATCCGCCCCACCCGTCGATCAGGCGACGGCTGATCGCGAGACCGAGCCCGCTTCCACTCGTGCGCGTGGAGAAATGCGGCTCGAAGATCCGCGGCAGCACGTCGTCGGCGATCCCCTCTCCGTCGTCGCGAACGGCGATGCGCACCGCGCCGTTCGAGCGCGCGACCTCGATCTCCACCCGCCGCGCGCGGGCGAGCCGCGCGTTCTCCGCCACGTTCACCAGCACGTCGCGCAGCTCGCCGGCCCGCGCCATCGCGAGCGTCTCGCTCTCGCGCGCGTCGAGCGTGAAGTCGACGCCGTCCTCGCCCAGGCGCTCGAGCTCGACGATCCCCTTCACGATCGGGACGACGTCGGTGGGCTCGGGGGGTGGCTGGTCGGCGGGCGCGGTCCCGTAGCGACTGAACGAGCGGGCGATCTCGTCGAGCCGGTCGATCTCGGCCAGGATCCGCGTCGCGTTCTGGTCGAGGATCCGCGGAAAGTCGGCGCGGCCGGCGCCGAAGGCCCGGCGCAGATGCTGGATGCCGAGGCGGATGGGCGTCAGCGGATTCTTGATCTCGTGGGCGACCTGGCGCGCCATCTCTCCCCAGGCGAGCACCCGCTGCGCGTGGGCGAGATCGGTGACGTCGTCCATGGTGAGGACCGCACCGGCCCCGCGCGCGAGGCGGGTGAGGTGGCAGCGCAGCTGGCGACCGCCGATCTCCGCCTCGAACGCGACGTCCTCGTCGCTCGAGGCGAGGAACTCCGCGACCCGAGCGGCGAGCAGCGGCGCGCCTAACGCGCTCGCCGGCGTGCCCGCCGCCACCGGCCGGTCGAGCAGCGCCTCGGCGCGCGGGTTGGCGAGGGTGACCACCCCGTTCGCGTCCACGGCGACCACCCCTGACGCGACCGTCCGGAGGACCGCCTCCGTCCGGCGGCGCGCCTCGACGAGGGCCTCGCGCGACTCGCCGAGGTCCGCCGCCATCCTGCGAAATGCCGAATAGACGGGACGGAACTCCACCGTCGGCTGCACGCCTAACGGCGGCTCGCGCTCCCCGGCCGCGATCGCCAGCGCCGCACCGCGCAGCTCGCCGACGGGGCGCGCCAGCTGCCGCGCGGCGAGCCCGCTCAGCCCCAGCGCGGCGAGCGCACCCATCGCCGTGAGAAAGAGGACGAGGATGCCGAGGTCGCGCCGCCGGCGGTCGAGCGACTCCTCGC
>DATAIN010000550.1:0-2135 GCA_036262635.1 Gemmatimonadaceae bacterium
GACGCGGTGCAGGCGTTCGGGAAGCTCGACGTGAATGTCGGCGCGCTGCCGGTGGACCTGCTCTCGATCTCCGGACACAAGATCGGGGCGCCGAAGGGGATCGGCGCGATGTACGTCCGGCGCGGCGTGCAGATCGAGCCCCTCTTCCACGGCGGATCGCAGGACCGCGGGCGTCGTCCCGGAACCGAGAACGTCGCCTTCGCGGTCGCCCTCGCGACGGCGGCCGAGCTGGTCGTGAAGGACTGCGAGCGCGAGTGCGCGCGGCTGCGCGCGCTGCGCGATGAGCTGGAGCGCGCGGTGGTCGCCGCCGTTCCCGACGCGATCATCCACGGCCGCAACGCGCCGCGCGTCGCGCACATCTCGTCGATCTCGGTCCCCGGAGTGGACGCCGAGTCGATGCTGATGGCGCTCGACCTCCAGGGGATCGCATGTTCGGCGGGCTCCGCCTGCCAGAGCGGGAGCGTGACGCCCTCGCACGTGCTCGCGGCGATGGGTGTGCGTCCCGATGTCGCGACGGCGGCGGTGCGGATGTCGCTCGGCGTGCTGACGACGGAGGAGTGCGTGCGGAGGGTGGCGGAGTGCTTCCCCGCCCTCGTGAAGAAGGCGCGCGACTTCTCCGCCCTCGCCGTGGCCTGACCATGTCGGACGCGACGAAGGGCCGCGTTCTCGTCGCGATGAGCGGCGGGGTGGACTCCTCGGTCACCGCGGGGCTGCTCGTCGAGCAGGGCTACGACGTCGTCGGCGTGACGATGAAGCTCTTCTGCCACGGCGACGAGGTCCCCGACCGCCCCTGCTGCTCGCTCGACTCGATCAACGACGCGCGGCGGGTCTGCGACACGTTAGGCGTGCCGCACTACGTGCTGAACATGGAGAGCGCGTTCGGGCGCGACGTGGTGGACGACTTCGTGCGCGAGTACGCGCGCGGCCGCACGCCCATCCCCTGCGTCCGCTGCAACACCTTCACGAAGTTCCGCGACCTGGTCCACAAGGCGGACGCGATCGACGCGCGCTTCGTCGCGACGGGACATTACGCGCGGGTGCTCGACGGCCGGCTCCATCGCGGCCTCGATGCGGCGAAGGACCAGAGCTACTTCCTCTGGGGAATCGACCGCGCGGTGCTCTCGCGGCTTCTCCTCCCCGTGGGCGCGCTGACGAAGGCCGAGACGCGCCAGCGCGCGCGGGCGATGGGGCTGAGGGTCGTGTCGGAGAAGGTGGAGAGCCAGGATATTTGTTTCGTGCCCGACGGCGATCACGCACGCGTCGTCGCCGCACGGTTAGGCAGCGACGCCCCGGCGCTCGCGCCGGGGAACTTCGTGCGGGCGAACGGCGCGGTCGTCGGCCGGCACGACGGCTTCGTGCGCTACACCGTCGGCCAGCGCCGCGGGCTGCCCGGCGGATTCCGCGAGCCGATGTTCGTCACCGAGATCCGCGCCGCGACGCGCGAGGTGGTGATCGGTCCGCGCGAGGAGCTGCTCGGCCGCGGCGTCACTGCGCGCGAGCTGCGCTGGCTGGTGGACGCTCCCGCGGTGGGCGAGCAGGTCGAGGTGCAGGTGCGGCATCGATCCACGCCGGCCCGCGCCGAGATCGTGCGGATCGAGGGAGACGAGATCGAGCTCGCGCTCGACGAGCCCGTGGCCGCGATCGCGCCGGGGCAGTCGCTGGTGCTCTACCGGGGCGACCTCGTGCTGGGAGGCGGGGTGATCGAGGGAGCGAGACGAGGACTGCCGGTACTGGCGGCGTAGTCGGCGGCGCTCGGCGCTCGGCGCTCGGCAACTGCTAGGGCGTTAATGGGGTAACTGCAACCGCGCTGTGGTACGCCGAGGCGGTGAGGTGGGGAGGACTGCAGGGGGACCGCCCACTGCCTGGTTCTCCCGGCCGTGCTCACTGCCTCACCGCCTCGGGCGTTCCTTGATGCGGTTGCAGTTACCCCATGATGCCCCCGCCGAAGATCTCACCCGCCTCGAGAACGCCCGCACGGTGATGTGGGGCTGCGCGGCAGCATCTGCTCGGCAACGGCTGCTCGGCAACGGCTGCTCGGCAACCGCTAAGGGCTTTCATAGGGTAACTGCAACTGCTCTTTGGTACGCCGAGGCGGTGAGGTGGGGAGAAGTGCAACGGCACACCCATCAAGGTAT
>DATAIN010000551.1:0-1629 GCA_036262635.1 Gemmatimonadaceae bacterium
AGATGTACCGATGCTGTCGTCGTGCCGGTGGCGATGCGCTACCCGATGACGGCCGAGCGCCGCCCCGAATGCCTGGTCCGAATCGGCGGGCCGGTGGAGGTGCGCGGCTCGCCGGCGAGCGCGGCGACCCGGACTCTCGAGCGAGCCGTCGCAACCGGGCTCGCCGCCATCGACGAGGACCTGCTGCTCGACCGGCGCGACGGCTATCGAGTGGCGCTCGAGGGAGGCGGCTCGGTCGCGGATCGCTACGATCGGCGAGCGCGCCGGAAGGCGGTCAGCTGATGTGCGGAGCGACCGCCGACGGAACGCCGTGCCGGGCGGCGATCGAGGCGATGAGAAGGAGGTCTGCGGGCTTCTCGATGAAGTGCGTCGCGCCGAGCCGATGGGCCGCGAGACGGATCGCCTCGTTGGGGTAGGCGGTGAGGGCGATGACCGCTGCGTCCGGGGAAAGAACGGTGGCCGCTGCCATGACCTGAAGGCCGCCGTCGTGTTTTCCGCCCAGGCGGAGATCGGTGACGACGAGGTCGAATTCCCGATCGTGCAGGGCGGCGAGCGCGGCACCGGTATCGGCGGCGCTGGTCACGCTGACGCGCTCGACCTCGAAGAGCTCGGTGAGGCTTTCACGGATGGAGTCTTCGTCTTCGACGATGAGGACGGCGACGGCGGCGGAGGCTGCGTTCTCGCTCATTTTCGCGGGTGGAAGTCACCCGCTGGAACGCCACTCGCGTGCCGGGTAAGACTACACCACGCAAGTGTAGCAGAGAGCGTATCTTATCTCGTCAAACACCACGCTGAGGCCGCTGTCCAGTGCCTGATTATCGGCAACGTCGCCCCGTCGTTGGTGACCGATATTCGTCACTGGTAAACAAATGGCGCAGGCAATGTCCTCCACCCGCACCGGATCAGCTCTCCAACCCTCCGTCCCCGCCGAGCAGATGGCGGAGGAACCGCCGGGGGTCGGCGAGAAACTCCCGAGTCAGCGAGACGTGCTCGAGCTTCTCGTACTCCATGCGCGCCACCGGCGGCTCATCGAAGGAGTAGATGAGCGCCCCGGGATACGAGAGCAGCAGCGGCGAATGGGTCGCGATGACGAACTGTGAACCCTGGCCGGCCATGTCGCCGAGCATGGCGAGAAGCGCCAGCTGGCTGCGCGGGGAGAGCGCGGCCTCGGGCTCGTCGAGGAGATAGAGACCGTCCGGAACGAAGCGCGAGCGAAAGAGACGGAGAAAGCTCTCCCCGTGCGAGTTGGCGTCGAGATCGATCCCGTAGCGAGCCTCCATCTCGGCGAGCGAGCGGCGCATCGGCAGCTCGGCCAGCCCGCGCGCGTAGGACGAACGCTCGCGATACTCCTCGGCGATCCCGGCGAGCTGCCGCTGCATGTCGGCGCGGAGCTCGGCGAGCGATTTCGCGAACCCGAAGAAATCCTCGGCGCGCAGGAAGAAACCGCGATGCGTGCGTCGACGCCAGACGAGTGCGAGCGCGTGGGCGAGCCGACGCTGCGCATCGAGGGTGCGGTCGTGCTCGGGCTGCGTGCTCCCGACGGTGGGGAGCCGAGCAGCGATCGCGATCGCCTCGAGCAGCGTGGACTTCCCCGATCCGTTCTCGCCGACGAAGAAGGTCACCGGCGCG
>DATAIN010000552.1:0-1988 GCA_036262635.1 Gemmatimonadaceae bacterium
CTCCTCGAGTTCGAGAAGATCTATCCCCTCGACGCCGCGTACGACACGCTGGCCGACGCCCCGCAGGACGTCCGCGAGAGCAAGCGCTACAAGGACACCGGCGACTTCTCGATCGAGGGGATGGCGAAGCGGCTCGTCGAGGACTTCGGCGACAAGCCACTCGACTTCGTCGTCCACGCGCTCGCCAACGGTCCCGAGGTGAAGAAGCCGCTCCTCGACACGAGCCGGAACGGGTATCTCACGGCGGTCAGCGTCAGCGCCTACAGCATGATCGCGATGGTGAGCCGCCTCGCGCCGCTGATGCGCGAGGGGGGCAGCTTCCTCTCGCTCACCTACATGGCGAGCGAGCGTGTGATCCCCGGCTACGGCGGCGGGATGTCGAGCGCGAAGGCCGCGCTCGAGAGCGACACGCGCGTCCTCGCCTTCGAGGCCGGCCGGCGCCACGGCGTCCGCGTCAACACGATCTCCGCCGGCCCCTGGGCCTCTCGCGCCGCGAGCGCAATCGGCATCATCGGCAAGATGATCGACTACTGCAAGCAGAACTCGCCGCTGCAGGATCCCGTGACGGCGGAGGAGGTGGGCAACGCGGCGTGCTTCCTGTTGTCGCCGCTCGCGTCAGGGATCACCGGGTCGACGGTCTACGTGGACAAGGGCTATCACGCGATGGGAATGGCTGTCCCTACCGACTGACTGCTCGCGGCCGCCGTGCGGCCGCTGATTCGTAGATTCGAAGAGGATCCGTTTCGGGGATGCGGTGATGCGTCGAGCATCGCCGCCTCCCTCTTCGCATTCGGCCGTCTTTGCGTATTCTGCTCTCCGCTCTCGCCTGTCGTTGTCATCCCGCAGGCGCAAAGCGCCTGCTGGGACCTACTCATCCTGCCTTGGAGTCGCCCACGCGAGAGCGGAGAGTAGATCCCAGCACTCGCTTCGCTCGCGCAGGATGACAGGGACGCGTCCGCTCACCGCATCCTCGAATCGACGCAACGGCTCCTCTTCGAATCTCCGAATCAGTTCGCGGCACGGCCGCGGCGCGCCGTGTGTACTCCGCACCAGCTCGCGGCACGGCCGCGGCGACACTCTCTCGTCGCTAGTCTCGTAGTCGAACCGCGATCCGCGAGCCCGCACCCGCCGCCAGTCCTTGCGAGACGGCGAGGATCAGCGCGGTCCCTGGTCGCCCGACCTTGATGCCCATCTCCTCCGTTATGAGATGATGGAGCGTCGCGCCGAAGGCGGTGCCGACGACGGCGCCGAGCAGTGCGCCGCCTGTGGAGGGGCCGGTGTCGGAGCGAAGGCCGGCGGTGCGGGCGCCGATCGTCGTGCCTGCGATGCTCGTCGCGCCGGCGAGGCCGACCTTGCCGAAGGCGCAGCTCAGGTCGTCGGGCTCGCACCGCTTCACGCTCGCGACGGCGACGGCGAGGGTGATGCCGGCCGCCGAGCCTAACGCGCCGCCGCCTGACTCGACCCAGAAGGCACGCGCACCGGTCGTCGGAGTCTGGGCAGGGGCGAGGGCGGGCGTCCCCGTGACGAGTGCCACGAGGACGCCGAGCCTCAGGCAGCGTCGCGCGAGGTAGGCCATGTCCATGTCCAACTCAACGTACCACAGACGCGTCACGTTGCGCCAACGCCGTCACCCGCGCGATCACCAGCGCCGGTGCTCGTGCTCCTCCTCGTCCTCGTCGTCGTCCCCGTTCGCGATCCGGCTCTCGCGCGGGCGGTAGGGCGCCCTGGGGTCCACCGCCGGCAGCTTCGCGTCGGTGAGCGCGGCGTTGAGTCGCGGCAGCATCGTGTCGAGCGTGCGCTTGAGCGTCGCGAGCTGGATGTCGAGCTGCGCCGAGAGCGTGTTGAAGACCGAGTACGACTGGTCGGTGGGCCGCGCGTCGGTGCCGCCGACGACGCCTGAGAGCGCGGCGATCCTGTTGTTGAGCCGGATCGGGTAGTTGAGCGGGTCCTGGTTGCTGCGGTTCTTCGTCTGGTAGATCGAGTCCTCG
>DATAIN010000553.1:0-4988 GCA_036262635.1 Gemmatimonadaceae bacterium
ACGCGCAGGAACTGCCAGAGCGTGAGCACCACGACGTAGGTGTCCTCGACCGAGCGCGGGCGGCCGCCGACCATGTCGGTGCCGTTGCGGCCGACGACCGGCGCGGGGACGATGAGAGGCTTGGCGCCGTCGATCGTGAACGAAATGTCACTCGCGCCGGCGCGGTCGCCGCGCAGCGCGGCGTCCGTCGGACGCGTCACCTTGAGCATCAGCGTCACGATCTCAGGGTACGCCCCCATCTCCTTCCCCGGGAAGACGAATCCCGCGCTCAGCGAGACCGCGCGCGCCGAGCCGTGGCGGATGAAGGCGCCGCGCTGCTTGTCGTCGAAGGGAAGCGTCAGCGCGATCGACGTCGAGTTCTCGTCGTCGTCGTAGCTGCGCTCGATCTCGCCCCAGTGCGAGAAGTGGCGCGCGGGCGGGATCGAGGGCACGTTCGCCGACGCCGCGAGCTGCGCGCCGAGGGGCGCCGCCGTGCAGAGAGTCGCGACCGCGGCCAGTGTCAGGAATCGGGTCATCGTTGGCAGTGGAGGGTCGGCGCTCACCATGAGCACCGTACGTTTCAAGACGGTCGCACCCCGTACGACGCAACGCCGAGTTCGCCTCCGCCGAGGGCCCGCGGCACGGCTGCTGCACCCCCGACCCTGCCAATTCCACCAGCCAGACCGTGACCTCACTTCGCCACACCCTCGCGCGGGCCGCGGCTCCGCTCGCGCTGCTCCTCGCCGCTGCGCGCCCGCTTCCGGCGCAATCCTCCGATCCCGCCATCCGCGGCCGTGACCTCGCGCTGCTCGGCGGTGCGACGCTGGTCACCGTCGGGGTGATGCAGCTCGACTCGCGCATCGCGCGCGCCTTCCAGGACTCGAGCGTCCAGAACGTCGGCGCGCTGCGCGACGTGGCGCGCGGGTTCAGCCTGATCAACGAGAAGAGCCTCGCCGCGGCCGGTTTCCTCGGCTACGTCGGATCCCGGGTCGCGCACGCCCGGACGGCGAGCGACGTCTCCCTCCACGTCACCGAGGCGATCGTGGTCTCGAGCACCGTCGGGACTCTCGTCCGCGGAGTGCTGGGCCGCTCGCGCCCCTTCGTCAGCGCCGACGACGACGCGTTCGACTTTCACTACGGGAAGGGGTTCCGCGAGCTGCGCTACCGCGCCTTCCCCTCGATCCATTCGTCGGCCGCGTTCTCCACGGCGGCGGTGATCGCGACCGAGATGCGGCTGCGCAACGCGCGCCACCGCCGGGTGATCACTCCCCTCCTCTACACCATCGCCGCGGGGCCCGGGCTGGCGCGCATGTACGGAGACAAGCACTGGGCGAGCGACGTCTTCATGGGCGCGGCGTTAGGCACGATCACCGGGCGACGCGTCGCGTCGTACTCGCACGGCCATCCGCGGAACCGCATCGATCGCTGGCTCCTGGGCGGCGACCGCGTCACGCTCGGCACGAGCGGCGAGTTCGCGACGATCTCGCTGCGGTTCTGAGGGGGAAGCGGCAGGGGCGGCCGTTGCGGGCCGCCCCTGCCGATTCTCCTACTCTTCGTTCCGGCGGCGGGTCTCCCATCCCTTCTTTGCCGCGCGGCTCCGCTCGGACGCGGTCTGCGAATGGCCGCCCTTCCGCTCGGGGGAATGATCCTCCGGCTTGCCGTAGCCTCCGCCGCCGCGCTTCTCGCCGCCGTGATGCGTCGCGTTCACCGTCGCCCAGGCACGCCGCTCGGCCTCGTCCTTCGACACGCCGCGGCTCTCGTAGCCTTCCTCGATGTGCTCGGCCTGGCGCTTCTGCTTGTCGGTGTACTTCCCCTTGTCGCCCCGTGGCATCGCGCTTCCTCCCGCGCTGGTGGAATGCGCCTGAAGAGCGCATCCGCTGCGCCGCCGCCCGAGGCGCGCACCGCCGATCGACGATCTCGTCAGCGCCGCCGCGCCCGGAGGATCTGTTTCGCCGCGCGCTCGCCGCTCGCGATCGCGCCGTGCACCGTGCCGTTTCGCCCCTCCCCGTCGGTCGCTTCACCGGCGAAGAAGAGGGTGTCCTGCTCGGCGCGAGCGAGCGTCTTCGCAGCGGTGCTCCCCCCGACCATCGCGTAGCTGTAGGCGCCGCGCGCGAACGGGTCCGCGCCCCAGTCGTAGGTCCACGCCGACGTCACCGCGCCCGCGACGCGCTGCTTGGTCATCCCGAGGTATCGCGCGAGCGAGGCGACGGCGCGATACACGACTTCACCGTCGGGAAGCCCGGACATCGACCATGCGCGCGCGCCTCCCGCCCAGCCGACGATCACGGGCGCGCGGACGGGCATCATCGTCCACCAGACCGGAAAGTGCGCGTCACCGCCGTGGAGGAAGCTCATCGCCCCGAGCTCCGCGTCCTTCGGCAGCCGCCGCTTCGCCACCGACTCCCAGATCGGTTCCTCGAAGGAGAGGATCACGCGCCGCGCATCGCCCATGGTCAGCTTCCGCGCCGCGCTGAGATGCATGCGCGGCTCGGGGTCGAACTCGATTCGACCCTCGCCATCCTCGGCGACGAGGACGCCGAGCGGAACGCTGACGACGGCGGCGGTTCCGGAATATTCCCGCTCGCGACCCGACGCGCGATTCGCGGCGACGACGGTGACCCGCCCGCGGCGCCAGCGAATGGCGCGCACGACGACGCCCAGCTCGATCGACTGCGCGACGTCGGTCGCGAGGTACCCGGGCAAACCGTCGTACCCGTCGAGCACGCGCGCGAGACGCTCCTCCGACGGCTCTTCGGGCGCGCCGCCTTCGGCGAGCGAGCGCTCGCTGATCAGCGCTGGATCGGCGGCGTGAAAGCCCGCGACGTACTCGCGCGCCGTCTGGCGGGCGCGGGCGAGCTTCGGACCGCCCGGACCGGTGTCGAGAAAATCCTGGAACGACCGGTCGGGATCGCGATCCGCCTTGAGCTTCCCCATCACCGTCTCGACCTCGTGCCAGAAGTTCTCGAGGTTCGTCAGCCTGCTCCCCTCCACGCGCCAGCGATCGCCGCGCACGTCGCACACGAGAAGGCCTGCCTCGCGCGCGAGCTCGGCCGCCTCCTTCGCTTCGCCGTGCAGGAACTCGGCTCCAAGCTCGATTGGAAGGCGCAGCGCCTCGTCGCGCGCGGTGAGGATCCTGCCGCCGATCCGCTCGCGCGCCTCGAGCACGCGGACTTCGCGTCCCGCCCGCGCCAGCGTGCGCGCCGCGGCGAGCCCCGCGACACCCGCTCCGATGATGATGATCATGTGTCCTGCGTCGACGGTCGTCCGGATAGATTCGCGGTCGGCAGGCGCAAGATTCCTGCTCGCGAGCGGTCGGCGGTACGGTCCTTGATCCCTCGCCCCCGTCGACATTCGGGAGGACGTCATGGCGGGACAGGAACGCGCGATGGAAGGCGACAACGAGGAGCGCCGTCACAAGGCCAAGGAGGCGCGCGATGCGGGTGTCGCGCCAAGCGCGGCGGGCGTGACGACGGGCGCGAGCAAGCAGCGTGAGGACGCGCAGGAGGGCGACTCGCACGAAGAACGGCTCGAGCGCGCGCATCATGGGAAGGCGAATCGCGGGCACGACGACGAGTCGCGACCGCGCAGCCGCCCCGACCGCCGCGACGAGGAATCCGACTAGCGACCGGTCATGACCGGTGTGACGCGACGAGCGGGTGCCGAAACAGAGCGCCCGCTCGTTCGTCGTTCGGGGAGCCTATCCTCTCCGCGATGCCCCTCCCGACTCCGATCTTCCCCGAAGCGTCCAGCCACGACTGGGAAGCACGCGACCGCCGCGAGCGTGCGCGCGACCGCCGCATCATCGGGTTCTCGGTGGTGCCCTCGATGCTGGCCTCACTCGCCTGCGCGTTGGTTGCCGACGCGCGCGGCTGGAAGATCCTGCTCTATCCGATCCTCGGGACGCCGGCCGGGATGACGATCGCGTATGGCGGCATCATCTGGCTGCCGCGCGCCGCGTCGGAGGGATTTCTCAGCTTCCTCTGGCCGAACAAGGGCGAGGCGGCGCGGGAGACGAGCTACTCGCACATCCAGGCGATGGCCGCGGCCGGCGACGTCGCGGGAGCGCTCGCGGCGTACGAGGACGTGATCGCCGCGTCCCCGTCCGCGATCGCGCCACGTGCGCAGGCGGCGGAGCTCTACGCGCAGGGGAGCGACCCCGCCCGCGCCGCGAAGCTCTTCGCGGAGATCAGGCGGATCCCGGGCTGCTCCCCGCAGCACGACCTCTATGCGACGCAGCGGCTCGTCGATCTCTACGACGGGCCGCTGAAGCAGCCGCAGAAGTCTCTCACCGAGCTGCGGCGCATCGTCGAGCTGCACGCGAGCAGCCGCGAGGCTCCCTTCGCCCGCGAGGCGCTCGCGCGGCGGAAGCGCGACGCCGTGGGCTGACCCCGCTCAGGCCGACTCGACGATCACCGCGGTGCCGTAGCAGAGCACCTCGGTCACCCCGTCCATCACCTCGGTCGCGTCGTACTCGACGGCGATGATCCCGTTCGCGCCTAACGCCTCGGCGTGGGTGATCATGATGTCGAACGCTTCCTGACGCGCATTCTCGCAGAGCTCCGTCAGGATGGTGATGTTCCCGCCGAAGAACGTCTGGAACTGCGCTCCGATCCGCCCGACCACGGATCGCGACCGCACCGTTATCCCGCGGACGATGCCGAGCGACCGCGCGACCCTGTAGCCGGGGATGTCGAACGAGCTGGAGATGAAGCGGGTATCCATGGCGGCGTGAGGCTGGAGGCTGGAAGCAGTCAGCGACGGCGCAACCGCACTGCGGTGACGCCGTCGCCTTCTGCTTCCAGCTTACAGCTTTCAGCCGGCGCCGACTAGTACCGGTAGTGCTCCGGCTTGTACGGGCCTTCCGGCTTCACGCCGATGTAGGCCGCCTGCTCGGGGGTGAGCCGGGTCAGCTTCACACCGAGCTTCTCGAGATGGAGGCGCGCGACCTTCTCGTCGAGATGCTTCGGCAGGATGTAGACCTTCTTCTCGTACGCCTTCGTGTTGGTGAA
>DATAIN010000554.1:0-2998 GCA_036262635.1 Gemmatimonadaceae bacterium
CGCTGCTGCGGAGTGGCCTTCATGAAGGTCGTCCCCGCGCTCTTCTGCGTCGCGGCGTCGAGCTTCGTCATCCCGTCCATGAAGACCTGCTGATCCTTCGGCTCGTAGCAGTCGGTGACCATCAGCGCCATGAACGGCCCGACCTGCGCCGCCTTGGCGCCTGGCGTCTTCGTCTCGGGGAGGATCGTGTCCGCGACCTCGTCGAGGAGCGCGACGTGTTCGGGAGTGAACTGCCCGACCCCCTTGTACGCCGACGCCCGCTCGGTGCGGCAGGCGGTGCTCCAGAGCGATCCGCTCCCGACGAGCGCGACGCCGCCGAGGAGGATGCTGACGCGCCTGATCGCTTCCCGGCGGTCGATGAGCTCCGATTCGGTAGACATCGGTCGAGTCTCCACTCAGAGGTTGCGCCGGTTCATCTCGTTCACCGCGAAGTCCGCGGCGCGCGCGGTGAGCGCCATGTAGGTGAGCGACGGGTTCTGGCAGGCGGTGGAGGCCATGCAGGCGCCGTCGGTCACGAACACGTTAGGCGCGTCCCAGACCTGGTTGTGCTTGTTGACGACGGAGTTCTTCGGGCTCGTCCCCATCCGCGCGGTGCCCATCTCGTGGATGCCCATCCCCGGGAAGCATTCGTCGTCGTAGGGATGCACGTCCTTCAGCCCCGCCGCGGTGAGCATCTCGGCGAGATCGTTCGCCATGTCCTTGCGCATCAGCTTCTCGTTTTCGCCGAAGGCGCAGTCGATCTTCAGCACGGGAAGACCCCACTTGTCCTTCTTCGTCTCGTCGAGGCTCACCTTGTTGTCGTGGTTCGGGAGCATCTCGCCGAACGCGCTCGCGCCGAAGGTCCACTGCCCCGGCTCGGCCATGTTGTCCTTGAACGAGCCGCCGATACCGAGCTCGCTCACCGCGCGATACCAGCCGTCGCGACCGCCCCCGCCCTCGTAGCCGAAGCCGCGCAGGTACGGCCGCTTGTCGCCGAAGAGGTTGCGGTAGCGCGGCATGTACACCGGGTTCGGGCGGCGGCCGTAGTAGTACTTGTCCTCCAGCCCCGTCACCGTGCCGGACGCACCGACGCGGAAGTGGTGGTCCATCAGGTTGTGGCCGAGCTCTCCCGAGCTGCTTCCCAGCCCGCCCGGCCAGACGTCGGTCGCCGAGCGAAGGAGGATCCACGTCGAGTTGAGCGTCGAGGCGCAGAGGAACACGATGCGCGCCTTGTAGTCCGTCACCTCGTTGGTGATCGCGTCCATCACCCGCACGCCGGTCGCACGCTTCGCGTTCCTGTCGTAGATGACCTCGTGCACGATCGCGAAGGGCTTCAGCGTGAGGCGCCCCGTCCTCATCGCGGCGGGGAGCGTCGACGACTGCGTGCTGAAGTACGCGCCGTAGGGGCAGCCGAGCCAGCACGCGTCGCGGTACTGACATGAGCCGCGGCCGGGCAGGGGCTGCGAGAGATTCGCCGTCCGTGCCGACATGAAGACGCGTCCCGGCGCCTGCTTCCTGATGCGCTCCGACACCAGCTGCTCGGCGCAGTTCATCGGCATCTCGGGCTGGAACTCGCCGTCGGGGAGCTGCGCCATCCCCGCCTTGGGGCCGGCGATCCCCGCGAACTTCTCGACGTAGCCGTACCAGGGATCGATGTCCTTGTAGCGGATCGGCCAGTCGGTGCCGAGTCCGTCCTTCGCGTTGGCGGTGAAGTCGAAGTCGCTCCAGCGGAAGCTGCAGCGTCCCCACATCAGCGAGCGTCCGCCGACGTGATAGCCGCGGAACCAGTCGAAGCGTCGGACCTCGGTGTATGGCGACTCCTCGTCCGATGCCCACCAGTCGACGTTCTTCTCGTTGAGCGGATAGTCGCGCTTGAGCACGGGATAGCGCTTCACCATCTCCGTGGTGCGGCCACCGCGATGCGGGTACGCCCAGGGCGGCTTGGTCGCGTTCACGTAGTCCTTCACGTGCTCGATGTTCTTGCCGCGCTCGAGAAGCAGCACGCGGAGCCCCTTCTCGGTGAGCTCCTTCGCGGCCCACCCGCCCGAGATGCCGGAACCAACGACGATCGCGTCGTACTCGGTCGACTCCATCGATTCCTCCTTGGAGGTCTGGTCCGGCGCTGGGACCCGGGGGAGGGGTCCGTGGCCCGCGCCAATATGTGGCGCCGCTCACGCGTTGGCGAACCCGCCACCCCGGCGCCACCTCTCCAAGTCATTGGGGGCCAAGGAGCTACCCGCCAAGAGCCCTGTCAAGTGTAACGAAACTAGACGTAACGCAATGTATTACAATGTGTTACGAGTAGTTCCCCTGGCGCGTATCGCGCGTCTATCTTGTGATGGAGTATCGAGCTCTACCATTCCTCACCACAGGGCGGTGGCCCCAGTGCCGCCGGGAGATGCGCGTGAAGGCAACGAAGTTCGGAGCAGCCGGAATCGTCCGGACCACCGTCGTTGGAGCGCTCGTTGCTCTCGCCGCCTGCGGCGACAGGGGCGCGACTCCCGATCGCGCGGTGGCCCCGACGACCGACATCCCCTCCGCGGCGCTCGCGCCCGCGGCGGCGCAGCTCGCGATCGTGCCGACCGCGGAGCAGACGGCGATTCTCGCCTGTCCGGGGATGAGAGCAGGGCAGGTCACTCGCATGATCGGGCCGGGCGGCGGAGTGCTCGCCTTCGGCGGGAACGCAGTCGCGATCCCGCGCGGTGCGGTCGGCCATCCGACGCGCTTCACGCTCACCGTGCCGAGCTCGGGCTACGCCGAGATCGACGTGCGGGCGGAAGGGGTCGAGCACTACGTCTTCAGCCGGCCGGTGGTGGTCAC
This sequence comes from Gemmatimonadaceae bacterium, assembly GCA_036262635.1. GTDB lineage: Bacteria > Gemmatimonadota > Gemmatimonadetes > Gemmatimonadales > Gemmatimonadaceae > JABFXC01. The sequence goes on from DATAIN010000554.1 coordinate 2,800, forward strand.
GATCGACTACTCGATGTGCGGCGTCGGGCCGACGGCGAAGCCGTTCTACGGCTGGTACATCGACCGCTCGAGCCGGCGCATGCTGGAGAACATGGGCGCGGTGGACGACCGCTACAACCAGCGGCTCTTCTTCGCGACGAGCCACTTCTCGGGGTACGCGGTGGCCTACATCCGCGACGACGTCGAGTAGCAGCTACAG
>DATAIN010000555.1:0-5515 GCA_036262635.1 Gemmatimonadaceae bacterium
GTGCGATCGAGCCCGGCTTCGGCGTGAATCCCGTCACTTTTTCCTTCTTCCTCGACGGCTCTTCACGGGCGGGGGATCGGCCCTTGTCCGTCCCTCTTCCCGCCTCGCTCCGCATGCTCAGCGCGATCCGGTTGCGCTCGAGGTCGACACTCATCACGCGCACCGTCACCCGGTCGCCGACTTTCACCACCTCGGCCGGATCCTTCACGAAGCGGTCGGCGAGCTGCGACACGTGCACCAGCCCGTCCTGGTGCACCCCTATGTCCACGAACGCACCGAAGGCGACGATGTTTGTGACGACGCCCTCGAGGGTCATCCCTTCCCGCAGGTCCTTCGGCTCCTGGATGTCGGCGCGGAACTTCGGGGGCTCGAAGGTCTCGCGCGGATCGCGTCCGGGCTTGCGCAGCTCGGCGATGATGTCGCGCAGCGTCGGCAGCCCGACGTCGTCGGTCACGTAGCGCGAGAGGTCCAGCCGGTCGAGCAGCGCGTCGTTGTCGAGCAGCGAGGCGAGCGGAGCTCCGATGTCGGCCGCCATCCGTTCGACGAGCGCGTAGCGCTCGGGGTGCACGGCGGTCGCGTCGAGCGGATGCGCGCCATTCCGCACGCGCAGGAAGCCCGCCGCCTGCTGGAACGCCTTGGCGCCGAGCCGCGGCACGGCCGTCAGATCGGCGCGCGACGCGAACCCGCCGCGTTCGTCGCGCAGCCGGACGATGCCCTGCGCCAGCGTCGGGCCGACGCCTGCCACGTAGGAGAGCAGCGAGGGGGACGCGGTGTTCACCTCGACGCCGACGCGATTGACGACGCTCTCCACCGTCTCGTCGAGCCGCTTCTTCAGCTTTGGCTGGTTGACGTCGTGCTGGTACTGGCCGACGCCGATCGACTTGGGGTCGATCTTCACCAGCTCGGCGAGCGGATCCTGCAGCCGCCGCGCGATCGAGACCGCGCCGCGGATCGAGACGTCGAGATCGGGGAGCTCCTCGCGCGCGACGTCGCTCGCGGAGTACACCGACGCTCCCGCTTCGTTGACCACGACGACCGTCGCGCGTGCCTGCGGCGCCTCACGCAGAACCGACCGCACCAGCGTCTCGGTCTCGCGCGACGCGGTGCCGTTGCCGATCGCGAGCAGCTCTGCCTCCGTGCGCGCGAGGAGCGTCAGCAAGCTCGCCGCGAAGCGCTCCGGCTGATGCAGCATCCAGGTGTCCGTCGCGATCACCGCACCGGTGCGCGAGACGGCGGCGACCTTCACTCCCGTGCGGAATCCCGGATCGAGACCGACCACGCCGCGCGATCCCGCCGGAGGCGCGAGCAGGAGCTGCTCGAGATTCATTCCGAAGATCGCGATCGCCTCCTCGTCGGCGCGCGCCTTCAGTTCCAGCCGGAGCTCGACCTCGATCGACGGCGCGAGCAGTCGCTTGTAGGCGTCGGCGGCGACGAGCTTCATCTGCTCGGCCGCCGGCCGCCTGCTCGTGAGGTCGCGCTCCAGCTTTCCGACGAGCTCCTCCACCGGCGCCGCGACGGTCCAGACGAGGTAGCCCTCGGCCTCGCCGCGTCTGATCGCGAGCACGCGGTGCGACGGCAGCGTCCCGATCTTCTCGCTGAAGTCGTAGTAGTCCTGGAACTTCGAGACCTCCTTCTCCTTTCCGCTCGCCACCGTCGCGCGCACCGCGCCGCTCCGGCGCGTCGTGTCGCGCACGTACGCGCGGATCGCCGCGTCTTCGGCGACTCGCTCGGCGAGGATGTCGCGTGCTCCCTGCAGCGCATCGTCCGCACTCGCGACCTCGCCCTGCACGTAGCGCTGCGCTGCGTCCGTGACGTCGCGATCGCCGACCGCGCCCGACCAGAGTGCGTCCGCGAGGGGTTCGAGGCCGCGCTCGCGCGCGATCGTCGCCCGCGTGCGCCGCTTCGGCTTGTACGGGAGATAGAGATCTTCCAGCGCCTGCTTGGTGCTCGCCGCGGCGATGCTCGTCGAGAGCTCCGGCGTGAGCTTCCCCTGGTCCTCGATCGACTTCACGATCGCGGCGCGGCGCTCCTCCAGCTCGCGCAGATACTCGGCCCGATCGCGCACGTCGCGCAGCTGCACCTCGTCGAGCCCTCCGGTGGCTTCCTTCCGATAGCGGGCGACGAATGGGAGGGTGTTCCCCTCCGCGAAGAGGGCGAGAGTGCCCGCGACCTGTCGGGGGACGAGCGACAGCTCGGTGGCGATCTGCTGGACGAGGGACGAAGAGAGCAAAGGGCGCGGAAGTTCGGGGCCGTGAACGCGTGTCGCGCGTGCCGCCGCGACACCGAAGAGGGCGCGAAAGGTCGTGCCTTTCCGCGCCCCGGGAAAGGGGTTGACGAGGCTCGCGGGTGCGATTCCGGACACTGTTACAGCGGTCACGAGCGGGGCGTCTTTCAAGGGACATGGGGGCCGCATGAACGACACCGCGACGGCCCGATGGGAGCGGTACAACGACGCTGGTCGTCGCTCCTTCGGGCAGGGTCAGTTCGCCGAAGCTGAGGAAGCGTTCCGCGCGGCCGTCCTCGAGGCGGAGCAGCTCGGGCCGGCGAGCGCGCAGCTCGCCGCGAGCCTGAACGCGCTCGGCCAGCTGCGCCTCCAGGCGAAGGATCTCGCCGGCGCCGAAGCGCATCTCACGCGCGCGCTCGCGATTCGCGAGCAGGTCTACGGCCCGAACCATCAGGCGCTCGTCTCCTCCCTGAACAACCTCGGCGCACTCTACGACGCCAAGGGCTCGCTGGACCAGGCGGAGAGCTCGCTGCTCCGCGCGCTCGCGATCTCCGAGCAGCAGCTCGGCGGCGAGCATCCGGAGGTCGCGCTGGCGATGAGCAACCTCGCCAAGCTGCACTTCAAGCGGCGCGAGTTCTCGAAGGCGGACAAGCTTCTCCTGCGGCTCCTCGCCATCAAGCGCGGGCTGGGCAAGGATCACCCCGAAGTCGCGACGGTGCTCGGCTCCCTCGCCAGGCTCCGCCAGGCGGTCGGAAAGCACGATCTGGCCGAGCAGCTCTGGCGGCAGGCGCTCGTCATTCGCGAGCGCGCGTTCGCGCCTAACGATCCGATCGTCGCGACGACGCTCGAAAGCCTCGCCGACTGCATCGCGCCGCAGCGCGGTCGCATCGCCGACGCCATCGCGCTCCGCGAGCGAGCCCTCGAGATCCGGATCATGGCCCAGGGCCCGACGCACCCCACCGTCGCGAACGCGCATGCCAAGCTCGCCGAGCTGCAGGGACGGCTGGATCCGCAGGTGCCGGCCGCGGAGCCACCGCCGTCGCGCAGCTCGCGAGAGCTTCCCGCGCCCATCGAGTCGAACGAGGTGCCGCGCTTCGAGCGCGACGAGAGTACGACGAGCGCCGAGGTCAACCTGCCCTGGTTGCAGGTCGACAACGATCCGCTTCCCCTGCCGCGCATCTCGCAGCCGGTGACCGGCTCGTCGCTGGAACCGGTTCGTCCGACTCCAGCGCCGCCACCGCTCCGCCCGACCCCGATTCCCTTCGCGTCGAAGCCGCCCGCTCCGATGCGCAAGACGCCGATCCGCTCGGATCTGAATCCGATGCCCGCCTTCCCGCCGCCGCCGCAGCGGACGTCGGGACCGGCCGGGCCGTCGCGTCCCGCGCGCCCGACGCCGATGGCGAGCGCGCCGATGCGGGCGACCGGGCCGCGGCCGACGGTCCGGCCACCCGCGCGGCGACGCTCGCGCGGGGGTGGCTTCTTCCGGAAGCTCTTCACGACCGTCGTGGTGCTCGGAGCGCTCGGCGGGGGCGCGTGGTTCGCGACCTCGCGCGGCTATGTGAAGGTGCCACCCCCGGTGCAGCAGGTGCTGGATCGCGCGAGCGCGACGGTGCGCCCCGTCCTGGCGCGCCTCGTCCCGCCATCGAAGCGCCCCTCGGCGGCGCCACACGACAGCGTGAGCCGAGCGATCGCGGAAGGAGCGCGGCGCCCCGCGAGCGCGCGAGTCACCGCCGCGGCTTCACCGGCCGCCGCGGCGCCCGCGACCGAGGACGAGCTCCAGCCGAACGTGAAGGTCGATCTCCCGCGCTCCACGGCGGGAGCGGTACAGCTGGACGCGATCACGCGCGCGATCGACCGCACGACGAAGGCGAAGCTCGACAGCGTCGAGAAGGCGCGGCTCGAGCCCAGGTCTCCCCCGACCGTCCGTCCCTGACGCGACGGGTGCGGCGCGACCGCCGCGTCCGCTCCCTTTCCAAAGTCCCCGCCCCGGCTTAGTATCGTGCCGGCGCGCGGCAGGTATGTGCGCGCCCCACCGACGCGCCACCCCGGCGCGTCGCTCGTTCCCCCCGCGGGCGCCGGCGTGCAGCGGCGCTCCGTGATACGACATTCGGAGGACGCACATGCGATTCCGTCCCGGACGGTTCCTCGCGCTATTGACGGCACTGGCCGCGCCAGCCGCCCTGCGCGCGCAGGGATTCGGCCTCAACGAGATCGGTTCCTGCGCCGTCTCGCGCGCATCGGCGGCGACCGGTGCCCCCTGTGACGACGCGTCGACGCTGTTCTGGAACCCAGCCGCCGGTACGCGATTGCAGAAGGGCATCTCGGTGTACGGCGGCGCTGCGTCGGTGCAGGTTCGCGGCAACTATACCCCGGACTTCACGACGACGGGCCGGTTCTACCGCCCGAACATTCCCACCGAGTTTCCGCCGCACCTCTTCGTGAACTGGCGCGGCGCGGGCCGCTATGCCGCGGGGCTCGGCGTCTACGTCCCCTACGGTCTGACCTCGCAGTGGCGCGACGACTTCCCCGGCCGCTTCTCCGCGCTGCACGCCTCCATCGCGACGATCTACATCCAGCCTAACGTCTCGATCGACCTGACGCCGAGCTGGGCGATCGGCGGCGGTCCGGTGTTCGGGACGTCGACCGTCGAGCTGTCGCAGTCGCTCGATCTCTCCCAGCAGTCGCTGCCCGGCGGAGGGACCTTCGCCTCGCTCGGCATCGCGCCGGGTACCGAGTTCGCGCGCGCGATGCTCAAGGGTTCGGCGACCGGCTACGGCTTCCACGTCGGCGTGCACGGCAAGATCGGCAACACGCTGCAGGTCGGCGGGCGCTTCATCTCCTCGATGGCCTTCGAGTACGACGACGCGACCGCGCGCTTCCAGCAGGTCGCCACGAATCTCGTCATCCCGGACGCGACCGTCGCCACCGCGCTCGGCACGACGAAGGGCACCTCGTACGACTACTTCCTCGCGCCGCAGTTCCGGAAGGGTGCGCCCCTCTCGACGCAGGGCGTGAAGACGATTATCACGCACCCCGGACAGTTCGAGATCGGCCTCGGCTACACCGCGCCCACGGGGACGCTCGTCTCGTTCGACTACGGCTACATCCTCTGGAAGAAGTTCGACCTGCTGCCCGTACAGTTCCAGGGACCGGCCGCGTCGCGCAGCCGCACGCTCATCGAGGACTACCACAACTCGGGCTCGTACCGCCTCGGCCTCGAGCAGAAGTTCTCGCAGTTCTGGAACCTGACCGGCCGCGCCGGATTCTCGCTGACCGAGACCCCCGCGCCCG
>DATAIN010000556.1:0-4946 GCA_036262635.1 Gemmatimonadaceae bacterium
ACGACGTTCGCCGTCTTGCGGATGGAGGGCACCAGCTCGGCGAGCAGCGCGCTCGACGCCTCCGCGACTTCCTGGCTCGAGCCGGTGAGCCGCGTGATCTCCTTCGCCGCCGCCTGGCTGCGCTCGGCGAGCTTGCGCACCTCGGTCGCGACGACGTTGAAGCCGCGGCCGTGCTCGCCCGCGCGCGCCGCTTCGATCGCGGCGTTCAGCGCGAGAAGGTTCGTCTGGTTCGCGATCTCCTCGATGATCGAGACCTTGTCGGCGATCGTCTTCATCACCGTCAGCATCTGCTGGATCGCGCGTCCGCTCTCGTCGGCGTCCTTCGCCCCCTTGAGCGCGAGCACTTCCATCTCGCGGCTGCTGGTCGCGGTCTTGGAGATCGACGTGTTGATCTCCTCGAGCGAGGAGGTCGTCTCCTCGACGCTCGCCGCCTCGTCGTTCGCGCCCTCGGAGAGACTCTGCGCCGACGCGGTGAGCTGCTGCGACGCCGAGGTGATCGCCGCTGCACCCGAGCGCATGTCGCCGATGACGCGCGACAGCGTGTCGATCATCGAGACGAAGGCGTTGGCGAAGCTGTCGTCGCCCGAGCGCGGCGTCACCTGCACCGTGAGATTTCCCTCGGACATCTGGTCGGCGACGGCGCCCATGTCGCGCAGGTACTGCGTCATGTTCGAGAACGCGTTGCCGAAGGTGTCGCGCTCCGAGCGCGGCGTCACCCGCACCGAGAGGTCGCCCCGCGCGATCGCGTCGGCGGTGTGCGACATCTCGCCGAGATAGGCCACCATCTCCTGCATCGAGCGGAGGAGCTGGCCGACCTCGTCCTGCGTCTTCGCTTCGACCTTCACCGTCATGTCGCCCTGCGCGAGCCGGTCGGCGACCGTCACCGCCTCGGCGAGCGGCTCCGTCACCGATCGCGTCGCGAACTTCGAGAGCTGCGTGAGCGCGAGGATCACGGCGATCGTGATCAGCGCGAGCACGATGAGCGCTGCCTTCTGGAGGCGGCTCGCCGCGGTGAACCCGGCGCCGATCGCCGAGCGGTTCGACGCGATCTGGGCGTCGATCGTGGCCTGCGTCTGCTTGAGCAGGTCGAGCTGCGCCCCGGCCATCTCGAGGACCTTGTCGTTCATCGCGGCGCCCGTCGCCTGCGCGTTGGCGACCTGGCGGGCGATGACGTAATAGGCGCGGAAGGTCGAGTCGAGACGCGCGAGCGCGGCCTGGTTGCTCGTCGGCCGCGCCTTCTGCGCTTCGAGATCGGCGAGGAAGACGTCGCGCAGGCTGTCGGTCTCGCTGAGCCGATCCGCCTCGCGCGCGTTGATGAGATCGAGGAAGGTGCGCTTGATCGACTCGATCGTCTGCGACTGCGCCTGGTACGTCTGCAGCGACGGGTAGTAACCCGTCTCGATCTGGCGCAGCTTCGCTTCCGTGAACTGTCCCATGGTCAGCACGACCACACAGACGACGACGAGCGCGCCGGCGGCGACCCAGGGAAAGACCTGAAGCTTCTGACGGAAGGAGAGCCCTTCGAAGCGCCCTCTCAAGTGCTGGAACATTATCGGTGAATCCGGCCCGGCATCGGGAGGCGGTGGTCGGCGGGCACGCGGGACGCGCCGCCGCATTTCTCTAGGGTGGGACGATTGGAGGGCCCTAATGGTCTCGGGCCCGGCCGCCGCACCTCCCCCGCGCTCATGGCGCGATCGAGATGATCTTCACGCCGCGGCCGACCTCGACGCCCTTCGCGACGTAGCCGATGCCGTTGGGATTCGAGCGCACGAAGGCGACGACGTCGTCGTCGCTCTGCTTCTCTGGGAGCGGGACGTCGCGTCCCGAGAAGATCTGCTGCTGCCAGTAGGACTTCACCTGCGCGATCGTCTTCCCGAGCACCTCGCGCGCGAACGCTTCCCGCGTCTTCGCCGTCATCGGCTGCTCGACCGCGGCGACCGTCGTGCCGGCTGGCCAGCTCACGGTCTTCTTGAGGAACAGCTTCGCCACCTCCTCCTTCGACATCGAGGCGACGGGGTTGGAGGCGTTGACGATCACCACGAATTCCTGAGCCGGGGCCGGCTCGGGAGAGGAGGCCGCGGTCAATACTCCCACGGCCGCCAGATACAGGCAGAGTCTGCGCTTCATTGGCTGTCGAGTGCACGTTCGGCGCGACGACGTCGCCGCGTGTCGATTGACTCGTCAGCCGGGCGCGAGTCACGGCCGCGCTCGCTGTATTACAGCTTCTTAATCACTCTCAGTCCAGCTCGAGAGCGTCGAGCCACACGCGGCGGATCTCGCTCGCGCCGGCCGCCGACGGCTCGATGAGCGACCGCTTCCAGTACCAGCGGTGCTTTTCCTCGACGCTCGCCCCGTGACCGAGGAAGTGGCCATACACGTCAGCAAGCACCGCGTGCTCGCGGGCCGCGGCGAGCTCGCGGATGTGCTGGTTGAGCGCGTCGAGGTGCCTGAGCGGAAGCTTGCCCACGTCCTCGAGCACTCCCGGGATGCGACCCGTCCGGTCAGAGGGATCGTACACGGTCGTCAGCACCAGCGTCGCCCGCGGCATGCGCTCGGCGACCGCGTCGAGCATCGCGTCGTATCCGGCGCCGATGTCGCGGACGATCCGCTCCATGAGCGAGGAGCGCGGACGCGTCGAATAGGCGCTGAGCAGGTCATTTCCCCCCACCGTGATCGTCACGACCGCCTCGGCGCTCGTCTCCTCGAGCGCGGGGAGCTGCGCCCCGAAGACGTCACCGATCGTCGCCGCGTCGGTGGCGAGGTTCCGCATCTCGAGCCGCGGCCAGCGCGATGCGAGGTCGCGTCCGGCGAACTCCGGCCAGCGCGCGTCGTCATTCCGGGCGAGGAGCGACGCGGCGCCTAACGGGGCGACGTTCCCCGCATCAACGCGCCGCTCGAGCGCCACCGCGACGTCAGTCTCCCCTGCATCGAGCGCTGGATAGAGGTCGATCGACATCGAGTCGCCGAGGGCGACGTAGAGGAGCGACCCGGCGCTCACCCCTGCTCGCCCCCGGCGCGCCAGGTCATCGCCCACTGCCGCGTCTCGCCCGGCTCGAGCCAGGCGGCGCTCGCATCGACTCCGGCCCCGTGCGCCAGCGCGTCGGGAATCCCGATCGACGGCTGCAGCGTCACGAGGTTCGCCGCGCTGGCCCGCTGCCGCACCGCCAGCCCGACGCGCGAGATCACCGTCGGCTCGAACCGCCCCTCGAGCCGCGCTGAGCCCTCCGCGACGCCGACCTGACCCACGGGCATGTCGAAGGAGACGTGTGCCGTCCACCGCCCGCCGACCGCGCCCGGCGCGGTCATGTCCACGATCTTCTTCGCGGTGCGGAAGCGCGGCCAGCGATGCTCCGCACCGACGCCGAGCATGTCCATCCCGTGCTGCGCCAGCACGCGGGCCCGCGCGTTCTCCGGCAGCGTCAGCCGCGTCGCCCCGCCTAACGGCAGGGCGATGTTCGCCGCCCAGATGAAGGGCATCGGCGCGTTGCCGAGGCTCGTGACCGAGTAGCGCGTCGTCACCTCCAGCGGTGCCACGCGCGTCGTGCGCGTCAGACGGTAGGGCATCCGCTCCCCTGTCCAGACGCACGTCGCCTCGAGCGCGCCGTCGAGGGTCGAGATGCTCGTAGCCGGCCGCAGCGTACGCACCTCGCCGAGCGCGGGCAGGTCGATCGCGAGCCCGCTGTGCTTCGAGACCATCCGCGCCGCGCCGACGGTCGGGAAGCACTCCTCCCACCCCGTCGCACCACCGCGCGCATCCTCGGGAGTGCCCTCGGCCGGCGCGCCCTGCGCGAGCCACTGCCGTCCGCCGAGCTCCAGCGTCGTGATGCGCCCGCCCTGCGCCGGCACGATCACCACCCGCACCCCCGCGGCCTGAAGCTCGATCTCCCCCGGCCCGTCGGACCCCTGCTCGACGGCCGCGCGGCGGCCCTTCAGGCGCTGGAGGATGGATGCCATCGCGAGCGGGCGCTCAGCCGACGTCGGCGGTGACGCCGCGGGTCGCGAGCACTCGCGCGACCGTCTCGCCGATCTTGTTGTTCGGGGTGCTCGCCCCCGCGGTCAGGCCCACCCGCAGCGGGCCTTCGGCCGGCAGCCAGCCCCTGGCCCAGCGCTCCTCGTGATGAATCCCCGCCGGACGGAAGCGGATCGTCCCCGTCGACGGATCGATCGCCGATGCGTCCTCGATGTGGTACGTCGTCACGCGCTCGGCGCAGATCGCGGCGAGCGAGATCGTGTTGCTCGAGTTGTAGCCGCCGACCACGAGCATCACGTCGAGGGGCTCCTCGAGCAGCTCGCGCACCGCGTCCTGCCGGTCCTGCGTCGCGGAGCAGATCGTGTCGAAGGTGCGGAAGTGCTCGGCGCGATGTGCCGGGCCGTAGCGCCGCTCCATCGCCGCGCCGATCTCCTCGCCGATCGCGAGCGACTCGCGCGCCAGCATCGTCGTCTGGTTCGCGACGCCGACGCGCTGCAGGTGGAGGTCCGGATCGAAGCCCGGCGAGATCGAGTGATGGAAGCGCTCGAGGATCGCCGCGCGATCGACGCCCTTCCCCTCGATGAAGTCGCAGATGAAGCGCGCGTCGTCCATGTGGCGCACGACGATATAGTGCCCGTCCGGGAACTTCGTCACCTGCGACGCCGTCGCCCGCGTCTCCTCGTGGTAGTACTTCCCGTGGATCAGCGCGGTGTAGCCGTACTTCGCGTAGTTGTCGACGCGCTTCCAGACGTTGAGCACCGACCCGCAGGTCGTGTCGACCATGATGCAGCCGTTGGCGCGCAGGGTCTCGAAGTCGGCGATCGTGACCCCGAAGGCAGGCATGATCACCACGTCCTCCGGCCGCACCCGCGAATAGTCGAAGCTCCCATCGGCCGCGGCGGCGAGGATCTCGATCCCCATCTCGCGCAGCTTCGCGTTCACGTGCGGGTTGTGGATGATCTCCCCGACCATGAAG
>DATAIN010000557.1:0-4399 GCA_036262635.1 Gemmatimonadaceae bacterium
GATGCGGAAGCCCATCTCGTGGAAGCGCCGCGCGATCGGCGTCACCGTCGGCTTGTCGTGGTCGTTCACCGTGATGAGGATCGAGCCCTCGAGCGGGAGGTCGTTCTGCGCCGCGGTCTGCGCCTTGGCGAAGGCGCTGCCGAAGGAATCCGACACTCCCATCACCTCGCCCGTCGAGCGCATCTCCGGGCCGAGGATCGGATCCGCCTCGCGGAACTTGTTGAAGGGGAACACCGCCTCCTTCACGGCGACGAAGGGGGGAACGATCTCCTCGTACAGGCCCACCTCGTCGAGCGTCTCGCCGGCCATCACCCGCGCGGCGAGCGAGGCGAGCGGCACCCCGATGGTCTTCGAGACGAAGGGGATGGTCCGGCTGGCGCGCGGGTTCACCTCGAGCACGTAGACCACGCCGTCCTTCACCGCGAACTGGACGTTGATCAACCCGACGACGCCGAGCTTCTTCGCGAGCGCGACGGTGTGCGCCCGCATCGTCTCCAGATCGCGCTCGCCGATGAGGTATGGGGGCAGCACGCACGCCGAGTCCCCGGAGTGGATGCCGGCGTCCTCGATGTGCTGCATCACCCCGCCGATCACGACGTTCGTGCCGTCGGCGATCGCGTCGACGTCGGCCTCGAAGGCATCCTCGAGGAAGCGGTCGATCAGCACGGGCTTGTCCTCGGAGACGCGCGCCGCGTGCTGGAAGTAGTCGCGGAGCGAGGGCTCGTCGTAGACGATCTGCATCGCGCGCCCGCCGAGCACGTACGAGGGACGGACGAGCACCGGATACCCGATGCGCTCCGCGGCCACCACCGCCTCGTCGACGCTCGTCGCGGTGCCGTTCGCCGGCTGCTCGATGCCGAGCTCGCGCGCGACCGCGTCGAAGCGCCGCCGGTCCTCCGCGATGTCGATCGCGTCGGGGGAGGTGCCGAGGATGCGCACTCCGGCCGCCTCGAGCGGGCGCGTGAGCTTGAGCGGGGTCTGGCCGCCGAGCTGCACGATCACGCCCTCCGGCTTCTCGCGCTCGACGATCTCGAGGACGTCCTCGAGCGTCAGCGGCTCGAAGTACAGCTTGTCCGAGATGTCGAAGTCGGTCGACACCGTTTCGGGATTCGAGTTGACCATGATCGTCTCGAATCCCTTCTCGCGCAGCGCGAGCGCGGCGCGCACGCAGCAGTAGTCGAACTCCACGCCCTGCCCGATGCGATTCGGTCCGCTGCCGAGGATGACGATCGAGCGGCGGCCGGTGCGCGGCGCCTCGCTCTCCTCGTCGTAGGACCCGTAGAGGTACGGCGTCGCCGAGGGGAACTCGCCGGCGCAGGTGTCCACCATCTTGTAGGCCGGCCGCACGCCTAACGCCCAGCGCCGACGGCGCACCTGGTCCTCGGTCTCGTCGCGCAGCTCGGCGAGCTGCCGGTCGGAGAAGCCCATGCGCTTCATCGCGCGGAGCTCCGCTTCGCCCTCGTCCCCGCTCGTCGCGTAGGCGCGCTCCGCCTCGATGAGCTCACGCATCTGCTCGAGGAACCAGCGGTCGATGCCGGTCATCTCGTTCAGCGCGGCGATCGGCATCCCCGCCTCGAGCGCCCGCTTGAGCTGGAAGATCCGCTCGGGCGTCGGCTGGCGGAGCGCACCCTTCAGCGCATCGAGGGTGTCGTCGGGAAGCCGGTCGTCCACCGCGCGGGCGCCGACTGTCCAGCCGTAGCGACCCGTCTCCGTCGCGCGGAGCGCCTTCTGGAGCGCCTCCTTGAAGGTGCGCCCGATCGCCATCGCCTCGCCGACGGACTTCATCTGCGTGGTCAGCCGCGGGCTCGCGCTCGGGAACTTCTCGAAGGCGAAGCGCGGCACCTTCACGACGACGTAGTCGAGCACCGGCTCGAAGGAGGCGGGGGTCGTCTTCGTGATGTCGTTGGTGATCTCGTCCAGCCGGTAGCCGACGGCCAGCTTGGTGCCGATGCGGGCGATCGGGAACCCGGTGGCCTTCGAGGCGAGCGCCGACGAGCGCGAGACGCGCGGGTTCATCTCGATGACGAGCATCTCGCCGTCCTCGGGATTGATCGCGAACTGGATGTTGCACCCGCCCGCGTCGACACCGACCACGCGGATGACGGCGAGCGCCGCGTCGCGCATGATCTGGTACTCGCGGTCGGTGAGCGTCATCGCGGGGGCACAGGTGATCGAGTCGCCGGTGTGCACGCCCATCGGATCGATGTTCTCGATCGAGCAGACGATGACCGCGTTGTCCTCGTGGTCGCGCATCACCTCGAGCTCGAACTCCTTCCAGCCGATGACGCTCCGCTCGATGAGCACCTCGCCGACCGGCGAGAGATCGAGCCCGCGGCGGACGATCTCCTCGTACTCGTCGCGGTTGTAGGCGATCCCGCCGCCCGTCCCGCCTAACGTGAACGACGGGCGGATGATCGCGGGGAAGCTCGTCAGCGCGAGGAGCTCGAGCGCGTCGTCCCAGCTCTTCGCGATCCCGCCGGTCGGCACGGCGAGCCCGATCCGCTTCATCGCCTCGGCGAAGAGGCGCCGGTCCTCGGCGATGGCGATCGCCTTCGCGCTGGCGCCGATCAGCTCGACGCCGTGCTTCTCGAGCACGCCGCTCTCGGCGAGCTCCATCGCGACGTTGAGCGCAGTCTGGCCGCCCATCGTCGGGAGCAGTGCGTCGGGCTTCTCGCGCTCGATGATCTTCTCGACGTACTCCGCCGTCACCGGCTCGACGTACGTCCGATCCGCGAACTCGGGATCGGTCATGATCGTCGCCGGGTTGGAGTTGACGAGGATCACCTCGTACCCCTCCTCGCGGAGCGCTTTCGCCGCCTGGGTTCCGGAGTAGTCGAACTCCGCGGCCTGCCCGATGACGATCGGGCCCGAGCCGATGAGCAGGATGCGATGGAGGTCAGCGCGCCGTGGCATTTATCAGATCCGTGATGATGTCGTCGCAGGTGAGCGCCGGGGTCCACCCCGTCGCCTCGCGCAGCTTGGTGTTGTCTCCCACCAGCCAGGGAACCTCGACCTTCCGCACGAGCGAGGGGTCGATCTCGACCGTGGCCGGCGCTCCGACGGCGGCGAGCACCTTCGTCGCGAGATCCGCCACCCGCTGCCCGATCCCGCTGGAGACATTGTACACCTCGCCCGCCACGCCGTGGTCCACCAGTAGAAGATACGCACGAACCACGTCGCGCACGTGGAGGAAGTCGCGCACGGTGTCGACGTTGCCGATCCGGAGCCGGGTTTCGCCGCCGTCCCGGATGGAGAACGCCCGTCGCACGAGCGCGGGAAGCAGGAAGTGATCCGCCTGCCCGGCCCCGCTGTGGTTGAAGCTCCGCGTGGCGATGACGCGAACGCCGTCGCTGCGCGCCGCTTCGAGGGCGACGATCTCCTGCGCGGCCTTCGAGGCGGCGTAGACGGTTACCGGCGCCTGCGGATCGGTCTCGCGGCGCGGCCGGCCGATCTCGCCCTTCCCGTACTGCTCCGCGCTCCCGATCACCAGCACCACGGGATCGATCTCGCCGCCGCGCTTCCGCATCCGCACGTCGTGCAGCAGCCGCGCGGCGCCGAGGACGTTGATCTCGTGCGCGAGCACGGGGTCGCCCTGCGCGTCGGGGACGAAGCTCAACCCCGCGAGGTGGAAGATCGCGTCGGGCCGCGTGTAGCTGACGATGCGCGCGACGTCCGGCTGCTGCCGCACGTCGGCGAGGAGCCAGCGCACCGACCGCGTCTCCTCCTCGGTGAGCGTCCCGGCGCTCGGCTGCGCCGCCACTCCCGCGCCGACGACATCCCAGCCTTCGGCGAGGAGCGCCCTGCAGAGCCACTGGCCCACGAAGCCGGCCGCGCCCGTGACGAGCGCGCGACGCCTGGCGCCGCTCCGTGTCACCGCGGGGCGCTGTGCCCGGCCGCGCGGTGCCGGGCGAGATCGGCGTCGACCATCATCTCGACGAGCTCCTGGAAGCCGACCTTCGGCTCCCACTGGAGCTGCTTCTTCGCCTTCGACGGATCGGCGACGAGCAGGTCCACCTCCGCGGGGCGCATGAACTTCTCGTCGATCACGACGTGATCCTCCCAGTGCAGCCCCTGCGACGCGAACGCCGTCTCGCAGAGCTGTCGCACCGACCAGGTCTGCCCGGTGCCGACGACGTAATCGTCCGGCTCGTCCTGCTGCAGCATGCGCCACATCGCGTCGACGTAGTCGCCGGCGAATCCCCAGTCGCGGCGTGCGTCGAGATTGCCGAGCCGCAGCTCGCGCTGCATCCCGAGCTTGATGCGCGCGACGCCGTCGGTGACCTTGCGCGTCACGAACTCGAGGCCGCGGCGCGGACTCTCGTGATTGAACAGGATCCCCGAGACCGCGTACAGCCCGAAGCTCTCGCGATAGTTGAGGGTGATCCAGTGGCCGTACATC
>DATAIN010000558.1:0-3419 GCA_036262635.1 Gemmatimonadaceae bacterium
ACGGCCAGCGAGCGGAAGGCCAGCCTCCCGGCCCATCTGACTCCTGCCTCAGGCCTCAGACGTCATGACACTAGCCTCATGGTTGGTCAGTTCTGTCTCGTGGCTGTCAGAGGAACGATGCTTGCCCCCCCTCTCCCCCACAAACTCAACCACGGGACCTCAGTCACATGCCGAAGCGCGACAAGCAACACGAGGAGGAGCAGCCGAAGGAGAGCACGCTCAAGTACGAGGGCGGGCAGGGGTCGAAGACGCGGGAGCAGCAGCAGGTGCAGCGCGCGACGAACACGAGCGGGCGCGGGGAGAAGGGGCCGCAGGAGCTGCGGAAGGCGCAGCATGTCGGCGGCGCGCGGCTCGACGAGGATCGCGAGCAGCACGACGAGGCGGAGAAGAACAGCGAGCGGAACCGCGGTGACCTGCGGCGCGAGCGCCCCGACCATCGCGAGGACTCGGGGCCCGGCCGCGGGACGGCGGGTCACTAGCACGCACGATCGCGAGCGATGACGCCGGTCAGCGCGTCGCGCGCCTGGTGGGCAGACACTACCGGGACGGCGGAACCCTTCGTTCCGCCGCGCCCCACGCTCGCCAGGCTTCGCGCCGCGTCGAAGGGGTGCAAGGGCTGCGACCTCTACAAGGTCGGGACGCAGACTGTCTTCGGCGAGGGGCCGAAGGATGCGCGCATCGTCATCGTCGGCGAGCAGCCGGGTGACCAGGAAGATCGCGCGGGCCATCCCTTCGTCGGTCCCTCGGGGAAGCTGCTCGATTCGGCGCTCGAGGCGGCGGGGATCGACCGCGACGAGGCCTACGTCACCAACGCGGTGAAGCACTTCAAGTGGGACGAGCAGGCGGGCACGACGCGCCGCATCCACAAGAAGCCTAACGCGCGCGAGGTGAAGGCCTGCCACCCCTGGCTCGACGCGGAGCTCGCGCTCCTCGAGCCCGACGTCATCGTCTGCCTCGGTGCCACCGCCGCGCAATCGCTCCTCGGCAAGGACTTCCGCGTCAGCACGCAGCGCGGCAAGATCCTCCGTCCCTTCGGTGCGACCCCGCTCGTCATCGCGACGGTGCACCCGTCCGCGGTGCTCCGCGCGCCGGCGGCGGAGCGGGCGAAGGCGGAGAAGGAGTTCATGAGAGACATCGCGAAGGTCGCTCGGGCGATGAAGTGACGGCCCTGACTCATGAGTGAGGGTGAGGCCACGGCCATGACTCATGAGGAAGGGTGATGCCACGGCCACTACCATGAGTCTTGCGTCAGGGACAGAAGTCACACGTCATGCGTCAGGGTGAACTTCGGTAACTGCAGGTAACTGCCGTCAACGCCGTTCCCCTGACTCGTGACGCATGACTTCTGCCCCTGACGGAAGACTCATGGCCGTGGTAGTTTCGCTCGTCAAACAGGAACCCCGATGCGCGCACTAGCTCCTCTCATCTCTCTCCTCCTCATCGCAGCCTGTCACGGGACCACTGCCATGCCTGACGTCGGAGTGCCGGAGGATGCGAGCGAGGTGATGGCGCGGCGGGAGAATGCGGTGTCGCCCTTCGCGGTCTACAGCGGATACAGCGATTCGGCGCGTGTCGTCGTTCGCAACGAGTCGCAGTGGCGGGAGGTGTGGGCGCGCATCGCGGGGAACGCGACGCCGGCGCCGGAGGCGCCGGAGATCGACTTCAACACCGAGATGGTGCTAGTCGCAGCGATGGGGACGAAGCCGAGCGGCGGGTGGGCGATCCGCATCGACCGCGTCGCGCGCCGCGGCAACAACGCGTGGGCCGAGGTCACCTCGCAGCAGCCCGGCTCCGGCTGCATGACCTCCGCCGCCTTCACCGCCCCCCTCGACGTCGTCGTCGTCCAGCGGACGCCGGGGAAGGTGGTGTTCGTGGAGAGGAGCGAGGTGAGGAACTGCTGACGGACTGCCGCAGGAGGCGGTAGGCTGCCAGCGACTGCGGCGCCGCAACTGCGCTTTCAGAACCGCCCTCGCCGACTGCGTCCAGCCTCCTGCCTTCAGCCTACTTGAGCACCATCTTCCCGATCGTCGACAGCTGCATGTTGCTCGTCCCCTCGTAGATCGTGCCGATCTTCGCGTCGCGGTAGAACTTCTCGGCGGGATAATCCTTCGTGTAGCCGTAGCCGCCGAAGAGCTCGAGGGCGAGCGACGTCGTGCGCTCGGCGACCTGCGAGGAGAAGAGCTTCGCCATCGCGCCGGCGAGGGCGATGTCCTGGCCCTCCTCCTTCAGCCGCGCCGCGTTGTAGACCATGAGACGCGCCGCCTCGTTCTCCGTCGCCGCCTGCGCGACCTGGAACTGGATCCCCTGGAACTCGGCGAGCGACTTCCCGAACTGCTTCCGCTCCTTCAGGTACGCGGTCGCGGCGCCTAACGCGCCCTGCGAGACGCCGATCATCTGCGCGCCGATCCCGATGCGCCCCTCGTTCAGCGTCTCGATCGCGACCTTGTAGCCCTGGCCCACGGGGCCGAGCACGTTCGCGGCGGGAACCTCGCACCCGTCGAGGATCAGCTCCGTCGTGCTCGACGCGCGGATGCCGAGCTTGTCCTCCTTCTTGCCGACGCTGAATCCCGGGAAGCCCTTCTCGACGATGAACGCGGTGATCCCCTTGTAGCCCGCGCTCGGGTTCGCGTTGGCGAAGATGACGAAGATCTCCGCCTCCGCGCCGTTGGTGATCCACATCTTGCGGCCCGTGAGCACCCACTTGTCGCCCTTCTGCTCGGCGCGCGTCGCGAGGCCGAAGGCGTCGGAGCCGGAGCCGGGCTCGGAGAGCGCGTAGGCACCGATCGTCCCCGACGTCAGCCGCGTCAGGTACCGCTCCTTCTGCGCCTCGCTCCCGTACTTCGAGACCGGGAAGTTCACCAGCGTGTTCTGGACGTCGACCATGATCGCGGCGGCCGCGTCCACCTTGCTGATCTCCTCCACCGCGAGCGCGACCATCGTCAGCGACCCGCCCGCGCCGCCGTAGCGCTCCTCCACCTCGATCCCCATCAGCCCCATCTCGAAGTACTTCGCGATGAGCGAGGGATCGATCTTCCCCGCGCGCTCCATCTCCATCACCCGCGGCCGCACCTCCTCCTCGGCGAAGGAGCGGACGGCGTCGCGGAACATCAGCTCCTCGTCGGAGAACGTCGTGAGGGCGGGCATTCTTGGGGCTGAGTAGGGGCTAGAGGAGGGGGGGATGCGGGGTCACGGGAACGAGCGATGCGGGGGGGCGGCGCGAAGCGCCGCGAGACGGCGATACGGGATGCCGGATACGGGAGAGACATGATGCGGGATGGGGCCGAGCGCGGCGCCGCAGGCGGCCCGCGCTCCGCCAGTCCCGCATCATCGCGGCTTCTCGCATCCGCGCATCCCGTATCACGGTCTCGCGGCCGCGCCAAAGGCGCGCCGCCCCCCCGCATCGCTGGTTCGAACTGCAC
>DATAIN010000559.1:0-2335 GCA_036262635.1 Gemmatimonadaceae bacterium
CGCGCGCTCGAGCTGTTCCAGTACATCAATCCGTTCACCCACTCGGCCACGCGCGCCGACGTGGACGTCTACAAGGTCGAGCCGTACGTCGTGGTCGCCGACCTGTACACGGCGGAAGGCCACCTCGGTCGGGGAGGTTGGACCTGGTACACGGGCTCGGCGAGCTGGATGTACCGCGTCGGGCTCGAGGCGATCCTCGGCTTCCACAAGGAAGGCGAGACCCTCCGCATCGAGCCGACGATCCAGCGGGCGTGGAAGGAGTTCTCGATCCATTACCGGTACGGGTCGACCATGTACGAGATCAGCGTGAAGAACCCCGACGGTGTGATGCACGGACGGGGCGAGGTCACGCTCGACGGGAAGCCGTGCGGAGATGGAGTGATCGACCTCGTGGACGACGGAGCGACGCACCGGGTGGAGGTGCGGATGCGGGGGTGAGCGCGGGAGATCGGTTTCGGTGCGCCGTGCGCTGGGGTCGTACAACGGTCGGCATGATGGCCGTGGGGCGGGGAGACAGTGAGGGTGGGAGGGCAGTGAGCTTTGCCTTCCGCTGATAGCTGTGAACACGAAGGCACGAAGAGAACGAAGCGTGACAACTGCTTCTGTCCTTCGTGCCTTCGGCTTTCCCGCCGAGCAACCAGCGCCGAGCAAAAGCCTCCCAACCTCCCAACCTCACTGCCTCCCCCGCCCCACGGTACCAAGCTCCCCGACGCAAAGACCGCGAGCACGGCGCGACGTCCTCGAACGTCGAGCAAACCCTTCCCCGTCTCCCGTTGTCTCAGTTCACGGAAGCCGGTCGCGCGCCGGTGACCGCTCTCAGCCTCGAGGTGGTCGTGTCCCCAACTCCCCTTTCCCTGCGCCGCCGTGTGCTTCGGCTGCGGCTCGCGCTGATCGGCATAGCCGCCCTCGCGCTGCCCGGCGCGGTACGGAGCGTGAACGAGAGCTTCCTCTCGCGCGCGCTCGAGAGGCCGGGAGCGCGGTGGCGCGTCGTCGCGACCACTCGCCCCTTCATCGCGCCGGTGCGTGTCATGGTGCCGCGCCCGCCGCGCCTTCGCGTCCGCGTCGACACCAGCGTCATCCGCATCGCCTGCCTCCGGGCGGAGGACGCCGGCGTCGTGCGCGCCACGGGCTGCCGTTAGGCGGACGGCTGTCGCGGCACGCGCGAGCGGCGCCGAGCTCGAGATCGCGGGCCGGCCCAAACATTCGCTGGGCAACGGCTTGGGGCTTCAATAGGGTAACTGCAACTGCTCTTTGGTACGCCGAGGCAGTGAGGTGGGGAGGACTGCAACTGCCCACCCATAAACGCGGTGCTCCCGGCCGTCCTCACCGTCTCACCGCCTCGGGCATTCCTCGAATGTGCTTGCAGTTACCCTATGATGCCCCCGCTGAAGATCTCACCCACCTCGAGAACGCCCGCGCCGAGCTCACATCCTCGACTTACCGCATCGCCGCGCGGAGCTCCGGATCGACGAGACGCGTCCACAGCTCGTACCCCGCGCGCGTCATGTGCAGCGAGTCGTCGCGGAACAGCTCCGGGCGCGGGCGCCCGTCGGCGCCGAGCATCGGGGTGAAGACGTCGATGAAGCGTGCGGCGGTGTCGCGCTCGACGATCTGCTGCAGCAGCGCGTTCGTCACGCGCATCTTCTCGACGAGATTCCACCGCGAGGGACTCGGCTTCACCGCGAGGCAGATGACGCGCGTCCCCGGGACTCGCGTCCGCACGAGCGCGAGGAACTCGGCGACGTCGCCCGCGATGCGCGCCGGGTTGCGACCGTCCTGGAGATCGTTGTCCCCCTCGTAGAGCACGATCGCGCGCGGGCGATACGGGAGGACGATCCGGTCGGCGTAGCGCAGCAGGTCGTCCATCCGCGATCCGCCGAAGCCGCGGTTGATCACCGGCAGCCCGGGGAAATCCGTGGCCGCGCTCTCCCAGAACCGGATCGACGAGCTGCCGACGAAGAGGGCCGCGTTCGACGGCGGCGGATTGACGCTGTCGGCGTGCGCGAAGGCGTTGATCTCGCTCGCGAAGCGCGCCGTGTCGGGGAGCGGCTTCGACGGCCGCGCCGCCGGTGGTGGGACGACGGGCGCGGGCGGGCCCGGCGTCGCGCACGCGGCGAGCACGAGCAGCAGCGTCGCGAGATGAAAGCGCGCACGGCGGCGCGGAGAGCTCCGCGCGCCGCCGTTCGCCGTGATGACGCTGTCGCTGGACATCGCTACCCTCTGGTCACTGGATCCACGTCACGTATCCGTTCTCGTTCGCGATCACCGCGGTGCCGTTGCTCAGGAAGCCGATGCGGCGCGGAGTGCCGCCGACGTACACCGTGCGGCTCACCGT
>DATAIN010000560.1:0-5352 GCA_036262635.1 Gemmatimonadaceae bacterium
AGGAAAACGGGTACGCCGATCGCCAGGCGCGCGAGCGCCGCGTAGCGCTTCGTCGCGGGATTGCGCGCATGATGCGCCTCGTCGACGACGAGGATGCCGGGACGCGCTGGGAGAACGCCACCCCGGCTGAGCCATTCGATCGAGCAGAAGCGGATCGCCATCGCGGCTCGATGCGCCGCGTCGGTCCACACGCTTCGCAGCGCGGCGGGGGCGACGACGAGCGGGTCGGCGTAGCGGGCCGCGACGGCGAGCGCGACGAAGGTCTTCCCGAGCCCGACGTCGTCCGCGAGGAGAGCTCCGCCGAACTCCTCGAGCGCGTCGCCGATCCGGACGACCGCCTCGCGCTGGTGTGGCCAGAGGACGACGTCGTGCAGCCGCTCCGGCGCCTCGCCATCACCGAGCATTCGCCGCGCGAACCAGGCACGCACCTCGTCGGCCGGCAGCACGATGAAGGGTTGGCGGCTCAGCGGTACTCCCACGCGACGAGAGGGGCGAGGTCGCTGCGTCGCATGCGGAAGGCGGCGACCACCGACTCGAGCAGCTCGTTGCCCGACGGCGGTGACCCGTCCAGCCCGCGCCTGCCTAACGGCGCGAGGATATCCCGCGCTCGGGCCCAGTCGCGCGGAATCGGGGCGAGGGCGAGCGTCCAGCCGAGGTAGCGGTTGTAGCCCCCGCGTGCCGGCTCGGCGACGAGGCCCAGCCATGCGGAGAGCAGGGAGGAGTTGAGCAGCGCGGTGAGCGCGAGCGCGTCCTCGAGCGTCGGCAGTCGGGCGACGTAGCAGCTGTTGAGCGCGACCGTCTGGTCGCCAGGCGGTAGGCAGGCGGCGCGGACCGAGCGGCCGACGTCGGCCCAGACGACGCGCGCCCGGTCGCAGCGCGCGCTCTCGATGCGGAAGAGGGACCACCAGCGCGCCGCGCCGCGGAGATCGGATCGCCGCTCGAGGGTCCGCCGATGCGCGGCGAGCCGGCGCATCGCGGCCGCCGGAAGCTCGGCGAGCGCCGCACCGGTCGAGTCGTGCGTCCAGAGGATCCGCTCCGCAGGGCGAACCACCCACGGCGTCAACGTCTCGCCGCGGACGAGAGGACGAGCGATGGTCAGAGCGCCCGCGTCGGCGGTGCTCAGCACGAACGCCTCGTTGCAACCCGTCTTCACGCCGAGCAGCGGACGTCCGGCGACGCTCGTCGCCAGCGTATCGGCGCCGCGGCGCAGCCGGTCGAAGGC
Source organism: Gemmatimonadaceae bacterium (assembly GCA_036262635.1). GTDB lineage: Bacteria > Gemmatimonadota > Gemmatimonadetes > Gemmatimonadales > Gemmatimonadaceae > JABFXC01. The sequence goes on from DATAIN010000560.1 coordinate 1,223, forward strand.
GGCGCGGACTTCGGGGGGAGCGAGGAGCCACGGGCTGCCGGGAGTCGCGTCGAGCGCGAGGCCGTCGCGCGGGGTCGTCCAGGCGAGGGAGCGATCGCGGCGGCGCAGCGCGCAGCGCACCGGATCGCCGGCCGGTCCACGAAGGGCGACGAGGAGCGACGGATAGACCGCGGCGTCGAAGGATGGCGCGGCCTCGGTGAGATCCTCGATCAGCGTCACCGCGCAGCGTTCGCCGAGCAGGCGCCGGAGGCCGCCGCCGGCGAGGGAGCGCCAGAGCTTCGCCGGGAGCAGCAGGGCGAGCGCGCCATCGGCGGCGAGGAGATCGACGGCGCGCTCGACGAACAACGCGGCGAGGTCCACCTGCGCGGCAAATCCGTGGCCCGCACCCGCGCCGGCCGCGCCACTCTCCCACGCGGCGAGCCGGAAGACGACGAACCGCTCACGCAGCCGCTGCCGGCTGCGCCCGTCGATGTTGTGCAGTCGCACCCACGGCGGATTGCCGACGACGAGGTCGAAGCCGGCCGGAGCGACGTCGGGGAAGCACGCCGGGTACGAGAAGGGGAGGGCGGCGCCGCTGCCTAACGCGCGAAGCTCGGCGCGCGCGGCGCGAAGGCGTTCGCGCAGGCGGGCGAGCTCGGGATCGGGCCCTGCTTCGCGCCGCCGCTGGCCGAAGAGGTCGCGCTGCCGCCGCGCGAGCAGCGTTTCGCGCCGGCGGTGCACGAGCGCCGCGACCTCGCGCTCGAGCGACGCGATGGCCGCCTGACGCTCGGCGCGATCGAGGAGACGCGCGAGCGAGCGCTTGCGCGCTCCGGTGCTGCGCGCGTAGCGCCCGCGCAGCACGGTGATCGGGCGCGTCGCGATGACGACGTCGCGAGGCGACGCCCCGAAACCCGCTCCCGAGAGCGAATCGCCGACACGGATGTTGTGGTCGAGGTTGGGCAGCGAGGGGACGCGCTCGTGGTCGGCGACCTCCGTCTCGATGATCGTCGAGAGCCAGAGCCGCAGCTCGCAGAGCCAGACGGCCATCGGGTTGACGTCCACGCCGAAGATCGAGCGGGCGAGCATGTCTCGCCGGATCGCGCCGACGTCGCGTTCGTCGCCGACCGATCTCGCGATGTCGGCGATGCGCTCGAGTGCGTGGACGAGGAACGCTCCCGAGCCGCAGGCAGGGTCGAGCAGCCGCAGCGAGGCGAGCCGGCGCGCGACGCGCTCCCGAGCGTCGGCGCCCAGCGGTTCGGCAGCGAGCGCTCGCAACGCGTCATCACGGGCGACACCTCCACGCTCGAGCGCGGCGGCGAGCGCCTCAGTCATCAGATCGGCGACCAGCGGCTGTGGAGTGTAGAAGGCGCCGCTGCTCCGCCGCTCCGGCGACGCCATCAGCGACTCGAAGGCGCGGCCGAGCATCTCGGGGTCGACGGCGGCGTCGGACCAGGTCGCGCGGTCCTCGCGCGCCGTCAGGCGGTAGCGCGCGAGCACTCCGTCGAACAGCGCGGCGAGCGCGTCGTCCGTGAAGCGCGCGTACCGCCACCGGCGCTCGAGCGGCGTGCGGGTGAAGAGACCGCCATTGAGATAGGGGATTCGTCCGAACTGTCGCGCCGCGGGCGCCCGTTCGGCGATGCGGGTGTTCAGCGTGCCGAAGAACAGGGGATCGAGGAGCCGGCGATGCACTGCGCCTCCGCGATCGAGAGCCTCCCCATGCACGCGGGCGAGGAAGGCGCGATCGCCATCGAGCCACCCCTTGGCCTCGAGGAAGGCGAGGAAGAGCAGCCTGGAGGCAGCGCAGAGCGCGAGCGTGCGACCCTCGGCCTCCGGAACCGCCGAGGGCAGCGAGGCGGCGAGGGCGCCGATGCTCCCCTCGAGCTCACGATAGAAGCGCCGGCCGAGCGCGTCACGGCCGAGCACCTCGAGCCAGCGCGCGTGAGTGAGCAGATCGTCGGGGCCGGCCGCGGCGGCGATCGCGCAGAGCGCTTCCGCGTCGCTGTCGACGAGGCGATCGCGCGTCACCGACAGGGCGGCGACGCGCGGCGGCGTGCGATGCACCGACCACGTCGCGATCACGCGCTCCGCGGCCGGGTCGTCCTCCGCGGCGACGAGCCAGAGCAGCTGCGGAGTGCGCGCGGCGAGGCGGGTCGCGGTCTGCGCGACGACCGCGCGGGGGGACGCGTCGCGCGGGCAGCGCAGGAGCAGTGCACGCAGCGCGCCCGGCCCGCCGCAGACGCGCGCGTCGAGCAGCGACTCGGGAAGGCCGAGCGCGTCGCGTGCATCGGGCGCGAGTGGAGCGGGGTCGCCATCACAGCCCGCGATGCGTGCGATGTCGCGGAGTGCGTCGATTCCAGGCGCGGCGGCGAGGAGCGCCGCGGCGGCGCGAAGGGTGAGCACGCCACACGGTGACGCGACACCCCGCACGAAGAGTTATCACCGCGCCGCCGACGAAAGCCTGAGCGCGCGGCGGGCGCGAGGGGCGGAACGATCACTTGCCGGCGCGCCGTCGCTGGCATGAGATTGGCACTTCCGACGATTGCACCGACGCCGGCCGGGCGCCGCGGGATCTTCGAATCCACACGCCCGGCACCGGCGTCGGTGCGCCATTTCCCCCGCGTGGAGACACGAATGGCCGACGCAGCGGTGCACCAGACCACGGTCACCGGCGACGCTGGTCCGGCGCAGCAGCGCGTGCTGACCGCCGAGGCGCTCGATTTCGTGAGCGCGCTGCACCGCCGATTCAATCCAGTGCGCGAGCAGCTCCTCCGCGCGCGCGTCGCCCGCCAGGAGCTCCTCGACGGCGGGATCCGCCCCGACTTCCTCGCCGAGACGGCCGCGGTCCGCAGGACGGAGTGGCGCGTCGCGCCGGCGCCCGACGATCTCGACGACCGCCGCGTCGAGATCACCGGACCGGTCGAGCGGAAGATGATGATCAACGCGCTGAACTCGGGCGCGAAGGTCTTCATGGCCGACTTCGAGGACGCGCTCTCGCCGACCTGGGCGAACGTGATCGACGGCCAGGCGAACTGCATCGACGCGATTCGTCGCACCATCGACTTCACCAGCGCCGAGGGAAAGTGTTACACGCTGGGCGAGAAGACGGCGACGCTCGTGGTCCGCCCGCGCGGGTGGCATCTCGTCGAGAAGCACGTCCTCGTCGACGAAGTGCCGATCTCGGCGAGCCTGTTCGATTTCGGGCTCTACTTCTTCCACAACGCGCGCGAGCTGCTCGCCCGCGGCTCGGGGCCGTATTTCTATCTCCCGAAGATGGAGAGTCATCGCGAGGCGCGCCTGTGGAACGAGGTCTTCCTGTTCGCGCAGGAGACGCTGCGCATCCCGCGCGGGACCATCCGGGCGACGGTGCTGGTCGAGACGATCCTCGCCGCGTTCGAGATGGAGGAGGTCCTCTACGAGCTGCGCGAGCACGCGGCGGGATTGAACGCGGGGCGGTGGGACTATCTGTTCAGCGCGATCAAGAAGTTCGGGCGAACGGGACCGATCTTCCCCGATCGCGCGCAGCTCACGATGACGGTCCCCTTCATGCGCGCCTACACCGAGCTCCTCGTTCACACCTGCCACAAGCGCGGCGCGCACGCGATCGGCGGGATGGCGGCGTTCATCCCGAGCCGCCGCGACGCGCAGGTCAACGAGACCGCGCTCGCGAAGGTGCGCGAGGACAAGCTGCGCGAGTCCCGCGACGGCTTCGACGGGACGTGGGTCGCGCATCCGGATCTGGTGCCCGTGGCCACGGCGGTGTTCGACGATGTCCTCCGTGCGCGACCGAATCAGAAGGGCCGCCTGCGCGAGGAGGTTCGCGTCAGCGGAGCGGAGCTCGCGGACTTCGCGGTGCCGCACGGGACGACGACCGAGGGCGGCGTGCGCGCGAGCATCGACGTCGCGCTGCAGTACATCGACGCCTGGCTCCGCGGATCGGGCGCGGTCGCGATCCACAACCTGATGGAGGACGCCGCCACCGCGGAGATCTCGCGCACGCAGCTCTGGCAGTGGATCCGCCACGGCGCCGCGATCGACGGTGCGGGCGAGATGACGCGCGAGTACTCTCAGCGTGTGCGCGCCGAGGAGCTGGCGCGCCTCCAGGCGGGTGCGGACGCCGTGAGCCGCATCACCGACGCCGCGGCGCTCCTCGA
>DATAIN010000561.1:0-3784 GCA_036262635.1 Gemmatimonadaceae bacterium
CATTCACCGACGTCTCCGCCCGCGCCGGGCTCACGTTCCGCCACGCCGAGAACACGCCGTTCGACTTCGATCGCGAGCCGCTGATCCCGCACCTGCTCTCGACGGAGGGGCCGGCGCTCGCGACCGCGGACGTGAACGGGGACGGGCTCGAGGACGTCTACATCGGCGGGGCGAAGTGGCAGACGGGGGCGCTCTTCCTCCAGCAGCGCGACGGCTCCTTCCGCGCCAGCCCGCAGCCGGCATTCGCCGCGGACAGTGTCAGCGAGGACATCGACGCGTCGTTCTTCGACGCCGATGGCGATGGCCATCCCGATCTCTTCGTGGCGAGCGGAGGCAACGAGTTCGGCGGGCGCTCCGATGCCCTCCGCGACCGCCTCTACCTGAACGACGGCAAGGGCGGCTTCCGGCGCGCGATCGACGCGGTCCCCGACTACTTCGACAACGGCTCCTGCGTCGTCCCCGGCGACTTCGACGGCGACGGCGACATCGATCTCTTCGTCGGCGGACGCGGGGTGACGCGGAGCTACGGCGTGCCGTCGCGCAGCCATCTGCTCCAGAACGACGGGCGCGGCCACTTCACGGACGTGACCACCGAGAAGAGCGAGGCGCTCGCCGAGCCGGGGATGGTGACCGCGGCGGCGTGGCTCGACTACGACCAGGATGGAAAGCTCGATCTCGTCGTGACCGGCGAGTGGATGCCGGTGCGCATATTCCATCAGGAGAACGGCCGCTTCGTCGATCGCACCGCGCAGGCGGGGCTCGGCGCGACCAGTGGCTGGTGGAATAGCGTCGGCGTCGCCGATTTGAACGGCGACGGGCGGAAGGATCTCGTGCTCGGCAACGAGGGGCTCAACTCGTTCGTGCGCGCGACGCCGAAGGAGCCGGCGCGGCTCTACGTCGCCGACTTCGCCCGCGACGGCAACCTGCAGCAGATCCTCACCTCGTACCGCGGCGGGACGAGCTACCCGCTCGCGGGCCGGGACGAGCTGCTCCGCCTGAATCCACAGCTGCGCCAGCGCTTTCCCAGCTACGCGAAGTTCGGCGCGAGCGGGATCGAGGACATCTTCTCCTCGGGCGACATCGGACGGGCGAAGCTGCTCGAGGCGACCGAGCTCGCGAGCGCGGTCGCGCTCGACGGGGGAAAGGGAAAGTTCGAGCTCATCCCTCTTCCCGCCGCGGCGCAGCTCGCGCCGGTGCATGCCGCCATCGCCGACGACTTCGACGGCGACGGGAAGACCGATCTCCTGCTCGGCGGCAACTTCTTCGGGATGGCGCCGATCATCGGCCGCTACGACGCGAGCTATGGAATCCTCCTCCGCGGGCGCGGCGACGGGCGCTTCGACGCGGTGGACATGGAACGGAGCGGGGTCGCGATCGAGGGGCAGGTTCGCCGGATGCGCGAGCTGCGCGACGCCGCCGGCGATCGCCTCATCATCGCGGCGCGCAACGACGATACGCCAGTCGTGCTGCGAGCACCGAAGGACGGCGCGAGAAAGCCCGCGGTCGCGGCTGGGAAGACGTCACTCGATGGAACAACGGGTCGCCAATGAGCCGAAACATGCGGACTTTCATTGCTTGTGCTCACGCGGGTATCCGCCGAGCCACGGTCATCGCGGGATCGCTGCTCGCGATCGCTCCGAGCCTCACCGCGCAATCCACGCTCTATCGCTCGAAGTCGTTCACCGTCACCGATACCTCGGTGCGGCAGGGGCGCTACGAGGCGGTGGCGCTGTCGCGCGACACCGTCGTCTCGAGCTACCCGCGCTCCGGGCGCGAGGTGCACTACAAGTTCAGCATCAACTCGCAGGAGAACGAGTTTCCGCCCGGCACCGAGCACACGCTCTTCCTGCGGCCGCGTGGCGGGAAGCTGGAGACGCCGCTGCACACCTTCGGCGTGCGGCCGGTGCCGCACGTCCCCACCCCGGAGGAGTCGGCGAGCAGCGAGGAGGGGACGGCGCAGGTCACCTTCCGGGTGGACATGCGCCCGGTGCTCCGCGGCTTCCGCGAGCAGGGGTGGTACGACCCGCCTAACGGTCCGCGGATCGCGGCGACGGACTTCCAGGGCGTCTACGTCATCGGCGACACCCCGCCCCTCACCTGGGATTTCCGCTCGCTCCGCCCGGGCGCTCGGCAGCAGCTCGCCGATCTCGACGGCGACAGCGTCTACACGGTGACGCTCCCGATCGAGGCGAGCTACACGCGCCCGCTCGCCGCCGACGGGCGCGCGCTCTGGGCGCGGCACGCGGACATCGCCGCGTTCCCGACGCTCGCCTCGAAGCAGCGGCTGCTCGACGCGCTCTATCGCATGTCGCTCGAGGAGCTGACGCAGCTCGTCCGCCCCGATGGCGCGCTGTCGGCGGGGGCCAAATGGGAGGGCGTCTGGACGCGCGACGTCTCGCTCAGCACGATCCTCTCCCTCGCGCTCATCGCGCCCGACGCGACGCGGAAGAGTCTCCTCGCGAAGGTCGATTCCTCGGGGCGCATCATCCAGGACACCGGGACCGGCGGCTCGTGGCCGATCTCCACCGACCGCATGGTCTGGGCGCTCGCGGCGTGGGAGCTCTACGCATCCACCGGCGACCGCGCCTGGCTGCGCCAGGCGCACGACATCATCGAGCGCTCGGCCGCGGCCGATCTGCACGCGGTGCTCGACCGGCCGATGGGATTGGTGCGCGGCGAATCGTCCTTCATGGACTGGCGGGAGCAGAGCTACCCGCGGTGGATGGATCCGAAGGACATCCAGCAGTCGTACTCGCTCAGCACCAACGTCATCCACTATGCGAGCTATCGCGTGCTCGCGAACATGTCCCGCGCGCTCGGCGAGAACGGCGCCCGCTGGGACGCGATCGCCGACACGCTGCGGCGCGGGATCGACGCGCATCTCTGGAACGAGTCGCGCGGCTGGTACGGCGAGTTCCGCTACGGGCGCAATTTTCTCTCGCTCTCCCCGCGCGCCGAAGGACTGGGCGAGGCGATGAGCGTGATCTACGGCGCGGGGAGCCCGGCCCGTCGCGCGCGGCTCTTCCGCAGCGTTCCGGTCACCGAGTTCGGCGAGCCGAGCTTCTGGCCGTACATCCCCGACGTGCCGCTCTACCATAACGCGTCGATCTGGCCCTTCGTGACGACGTACTGGACGTGGGCGGCGGCGGACGCGGGCAACACGAAGGCGGTGGAGCACGGGCTCGCCGACATCGAGCGCGCGGCGGCGCTCTTCCTCACCAACAAGGAGAACATGGTCGCCGCGACGGGCCACTTCGAGGGCACGGTGCTGAACTCGGACCGGCAGCTCTGGAGCGTGGCCGGCACCCTCGCGAGCACGTATCGCCTCCTCTTCGGCATGCGTCTCGAGCCGGACAGGCTCGTCCTGCGCCCGATGATCCCGCCCGCCTACGCCGGCGATCGCACGTTAGGCAACCTCCGCTACCGCGACGCGACGCTCACCGTCATCATCCACGGGTATGGAAACGCCGTCGCCTCGGCGCGGCTCGACGGCAGCGCGGTCGCGCGCGCCGAGATCCCGGCGACGCTGACCGGGGCGCATACCCTCGAGGTGACGATGAACGGCCGCTGGCCGGCGGCGTCGATCAATCTCGCCCCGCACGTGATTGCGCCGATGACGCCGCGCGTCGAGCTGCGCGGCGACACGCTGACCTGGGCGGCGGTGCCCGGCGCGGTGCGGTATGCCGTCTATCGCAACGCGCAGCGGCTCGGCACCACCGCCGCGCGTCGCAGCATCGCGCGTCCGACGAAGGCGCTGGCCGAGTATCAGGTGCTGGCGATCGGA
>DATAIN010000562.1:0-2002 GCA_036262635.1 Gemmatimonadaceae bacterium
CGTCCCCGGCGATCACCGCATCCAGCGATCCCGATTCCCCGCGATGAACTCGTCGTCGAGCAGGGAGGGATACGCCGCGCAGACACGCTCGATCTCGGCGAGCTGACCCGGCGAGAGCGCTTCGTGCTCGTCGAGGCACCACAGGCCCTCGAGCAGTCCCTGCCGGCGCAGGATCTCGTGGATGCCGGGGATGCAGCCCGCGAACCCGTGCGCGGCGTCGAAGATCGCCGCGTTGAAGTCGGTGAGCGCGGCACCCTCGCGCAGCAGCTGCGTATCGACGACACCCTCGCGCGCCCGCTTCGCGCGCTCGAGTAACGTGACCGCGCGGCGCGTTCCCGTCGCCCACTGGCCGAGCAGCCCGCCGTCGAACCAGCGCGCTCCCGCGCGCGTCGGGATCGGTGTGACGAGATCCGCGACGATGCTGTCGTCGTTCCCCGTGTAGAGCGCGACGCGCTCGCCTCCTCCCTCGGCGATCCCGCGGACCGCGTCGATCGTGCGATAGCGGTCGAAGGGCGCGATCTTCACCGCCCAGAGATCCGGCACCCCGGCGAGCGCGCGCCAGAAGTCGTAGCCGAGCACACGGCCGCCGACCGCGGGCTGGAGGTAGAAGCCGACGAGCGGCAGGACCTCCGCGACCGCGCGGCAGTGCGCGACGAGCTCCACATCGCTCGCGTCGCGCAGCGCACCGAGCGAGAGCAGCACCGCGTCGTAGCCTAACGCGCCCGCCGCCTCGGCCTCGGCGACGGCCTGCCGCGTCGCGCCCACCGCGCCGGCGATCATCACCGGCGGCGGTCCCGGGCGCGCCGCCGCTTCGGCACGCGCGGTCTGCATCGCCAGCTCGAGCACCGGGCCGTAGAGCCCGCGCTCGCGGATCGCGAACTGCGTCGTGTGGACGCCGACCGCGAGCCCGCCCGCGCCCGCATCGATGTAGTAGCGCGTCAGCGCGCGCTGCCGGCGCTCGTCGAGCGTCCGCCGCGCGGTGAGCGCGAGCGGGTGCGCGGGGATGACGAGCCCCGCCCGCAGCCTGTCCCAGGCGTCCATCAGAACGCTCCGTCGCGGGTCTCGAAGTGCGTCGGCTTGCCGAGCAGCGGCCGTCCCGCGCGCGTCCACTCCGCCACCCGGTCGAGCATCGCGTCGAGGGGCGTCTCCGGCGGGGCGAGCATCGACCGCATCCGCGAGGTGTCGCTGAGGAGCGCGTCGTGCGCTTCCTTCCCCTCGAAGCGCGGCTCGCGGCCGAGCCGCGTCCCGAGCTCGCGGGCCAGCTCGCGGACCGGGAGAACCTCCGCTCCCGTCACGTTGACGACGAGCGGCGGCGTCGTCACATGCGGCAGCAGCTCGATCGCCGCGCGGTTCGCGTCGCCCTGCCAGATCACGTTGACGTGACCCATCGTCAGCGGGATCGGCCGCGCATCGAGAATCGCGAGCGCGAGATCGACGAGCACGCCGTAGCGCAGGTCGATCGCGTAGTTGAGGCGCACGATGGCGACGCGCGTGTCGCGCGTCGCCGCGTAATGCTCGAACACCCGCTCGCGACCGACGCAGCTCGCCGCGTACTCGCCGACCGGCGCGACCGGGTCGCTCTCGCGCGCGCCGCTGCCGGAGACCGGCACGAGCGGATACACGTTCCCCGTCGAGAAGGCGACGATGCGCGCGTGCTGATAGCGCTCGGCGCAGAGCGCGGGAACGACGACGTTGTGCATCCAGGTGCGCGACGGCGCGTCCGTCGTCCCGAACTTCTGCCCCGCCATGTAGATGACGTTAGGCGCGTCGGGGAGCCGCTCGACGGCGCGGTGGTTGAGGAGATCGCAGCGGATCGTCTCGATTCCCGCCTCGTGCAGCCCCTGCTCGGCGCCGCCGGTCGCGAAGCGGGAGACGGCGATGACGCGCCGCCGCCGCTCGCCGTCGGCCGCCTCCGCCGCGCGGGCGACCATGCGCGCGAGCGTCGGCCCCATCTTCCCGCCGGCGCCGAGCACCACGACGTCGCCCGGACAGGCCCGAAGCG
>DATAIN010000563.1:0-5731 GCA_036262635.1 Gemmatimonadaceae bacterium
CAGACTGATCCATTGGTTCTGCGGCAACTCGTGATCGAGGTCACAGAGGGAGAGGAGGGGAGTGGAAACGGCGGAACTGCCGGGGGTCGGCGCCACGAGCCGCTTTTGGCTTTGGCAATCACAGAGAACTGCGGGCGAGGACCACGGAGCACACTGAGGGCTCCTCGGCCGGGAGAGCGCCTCGCACGACGAGCATTGTGGCTGTGGTTTGGGGCAAGCGGTGCAAGTTCCTCGCGCCAGGAGCCGCGATGTACAAAGGGGGCACGCGTGGAGAGATCATCTCGCCAGGCGTGCCCCCGATCAGTTCCGGCTCTGGTGCACGGAGCCAGAGCACCTCACGGCGCCCTCCGTGCCCCCCGTGGTCCTCGCCTGCTGTTCTCTGTGATTACCAAAGCCACAGTCCCGCATCCTCCACCCCTCCGCGTCCTCCTCAATGAAAGTCGTGCGAGTGATACACCAGCGCCTCCGCGCCCTCCTCCTCCGGGTCCAGCCGCCGGAAGCCCGTCGCGACGATCGACGCGAGCGGCCCGTCGCGCTCGACGCGGCCGTACACCGCGAGGAAGGTCGAGAAGCGCACGACCTCGTAGTTCGCCTCGTCCATCTTTCGCGAGACGATCACCTGCGTCTGCCCGTGCTCGTCCTCGAGCAGGACGAACACCGTGCCCTTCGCCGACTGCGGCCGCTGCCGGACGATCACCAGCCCGGCGAGGATCACCTGCTCGCCGTGCCGGCACTGCTGCACCTCGGCGGTGTCGCGCGCGCCCATCCGTCGCAGCCAGGGCCGGAAGCGCTCCATCGGATGTCCCGAGATCGACAGGCCTAACGCGTTGTAGTCCGCGACTACCGCCGCGTGATGGTCGAGCTGGCGCGGCGCGAAGTCGTCCCCGCGCGATGGAGCGAGGGGAAGAACGTCGCCCACCGCGCGCATCGCCTGCCACGCTGCGCGCCGGCGGTCCGGCTCCCATGCCGCGAAGGCGTGTGCCCGGGCCAGCGCCGCCGCGTCGGCGCGATTCAGCTTCGCCCGCCGCACGACGTCGGCGATGCTCGTGTACGGGCCCGCCGCCCGCGCGCTCTTCAGCGTCTCCAGCGACCGGTCGCCGATCCCGCGGATGAAGCGCCACCCCAGCCGCAGCGCCGGGTGGGCCGGGTCCTCCGCCTCCTCCGCCGTGCAGTCGGCGTCGCCTCCCGCGAGGCAGGGAAGCCGGACCACCACGCCGTGGCGACGCGCGTCCTGCACCAGCGTCGCCACCGAGTAGAACCCCATCGGCTGCGCGTTGAGGATCCCGATGTAGAACTCCGTCGGGTGGTGCGCCTTGAGGTACGAGGTCGCGTAGGCGATCAGCGCGAAGCTCCAGGCGTGGCTCTCCGGGAAACCGTAGTTCGCGAAGCTCTGCAGGTCCTCCGTGATCTGTTCGGCGACCTTCTGCTCGACGCCGCGCTCGACCATCCGGTCGCGCAGTCGCGTCAGCGCGGCGACGAGCCGCGCCTGCTTGCGCTGGTTTCCCATGGTGCGGCGGAGCTCGTCCGCCTCCGCGGCGCTGTAGCCGGCGAGCACCTGCGAGATGCGCATCGCCTGCTCCTGGAAGATCGGGATCCCCATCGTCCGCGCGAGGACGTCCGCGAGGGCGGGGTGCGCGAAGGTCACCTCCTCGCGCCCGCGCCGCCGCTCGGTGTACGGATGGACGAAGCGCGCCTGGATCGGACCGGGACGGATGAGCGCGACCTGGACCACGATGTCGTACAGCCGCTCCGGCCGCGTGTGGACGAGGCTCGCGATCTGCGCCCGCGACTCGATCTGGAAGGTGCCTAACGTGTCCCCCTTCGCGATCATCGCGAAGGTCGCGGGATCGTCCTGCGGCAGCGCGTAGAGCTCGGGACGCTTTCCCGTCCGCGCCTCGATCACGTCGAAGGCGCGGCGCGTCATCGCCAGCGCGCCGAGCCCGAGGAAGTCGAACTTCGGGATCCCCACCGCGTCGAGGTCGTCCTTGTCGTACTGGAGGATCGTCCGCCCCATCGTCGTCGGCTCGACGGGACAGTAGTCGCCGATCGGCGCCGCCGAGAGCGCGAAGCCGCCGGGGTGCGTGCTGCGCATCCGCGGCAATCCGTCGAAGGCGCCGATCGCCCGCAGCAGCGCCTCGCCGCGCGGCGTCTCGAGGTCGAGCCCGAACTCCTTCGCCATCCCCTCCCGCAGCTTCTCCACTCCCGTCGACGGCTCGGCGTAGTGCAGCCGCTTCGAGAGCGCGAACGCCTGCTCCGGCTCGTAGCCGAAGGCGCGCATGCAGTCCTGGATCGCCGTCGGCGCGCTGTACATCTGGACGATGCAGGCGATCGCCGCGTGCGCGCGCCCGTAGCGCTCGTACACGTAATCGAGGATCTCCTCGCGCCGGTCGTGCTCGATGTCGACGTCGATGTCCGGCGCCTCGGTGAGCCCGTCGACGCGGCTCTCCGAGAGAAAGCGCTCGAAGAGCAGCCCGTGCTTCACCGGATCGACCGCGGTGACGCCGAGGCAGAAGGTGATCGCGCTGTTCGCGGCGCTGCCGCGCCCCTGGCAGAGGATCCCGCGCCGCCGCGCCTCGCGCACCGCGTCGTGCATGACGAGGAAGAACCCCGAGAAGCCGAGCTTCGCGATGACCGTCAGCTCGTGCTCGATCTGCTTCACCTGCGCTTCGCTGAGCTGCTCCCCCCACCGCTCGCGCGCTCCCTCGTAGGCGCGCACCCGCAGCCAGGCGTCGGCGCTCGCCCACGCGGGCACGGGGAAGGCGGGAAGGGGAGGGCGCACCCAGGCGAGCGAGAAGTCGCAGCGCGACGCGATCTCCACCGTCGCCGCGAGCCCCGCCTCGCGTCCCGCCCACCGCTCGACGACCCGCTCCGGCGGCAGCAGCATCCATTCTTCGTTAGGCAGGAGCAGCCCGCGCGCCGCCGCCTCGTCGATCGTGCACTCGTGACGCAGCGCGGTGAGGACGTCGAGCGCGCGCCGCTCCTCGGGGAGGGCGTAGCGCGCGTCCCCCGCGACCATCCAGGGCACCCGCTCCCGCTCGGCGAGCTCGATCAGCGCCGCGGCGAGCGCCTCCTCGCCACGTCCCGCCGCGTGGTGCTGGACCTCGACCGCGACGTTCTCCGCGCCGAAGACCTCGCGCCACTCGGCGAGCAGTCGCGCGGCCTCGCCGCGCCGGCCGCCGCGGACGAGCGACGCCAGCTGGCCGTTAGGCGGCCCGCTCAGCGCGATCAGGCCCTCCGCCCGCGCGGCGACGTCGTGCCAGGCGAGCACGGGAAAGCCCCGCGGCGGACCGTCAGGCACGCCCTTCCGCGTCGTCCCCTCCGGCTTCGTCCAGGTGCGCAGCTCGCCGGAGCGCGAGCGCGTGATCAGCGCCCCGATGTTGCGGTACCCCTCCGCGGTGCGGGCGAGGAGGGCGAGCGGCTTCCCGTCGACCACGAGCTCCGTGCCGACGATCGGGCGGATCCCCTGCCGCGCGCACTCGAGCGCGAACCGGACGATCCCGCCGAGGTCCGCGCAGTCGGTGAGGCCTAACGCGGAGTAGCCGAACGCCGCCGCGCGCGCGGCGAGCGTCTCGGGAGAGGTCGCCGCGGCGTTGAAGGAGAAGGCGCTATGGGCGCGGAGCTCGACGAAGGGAACTGCCATGAGTCATGAGTCGTGAGTCAGGGTGATGCCACGGCCATACGTCTTGCGTCAGGGGCAGAAGGCATGCGTGACGAGTCAGGGTGAACGGCGTTGACTGCAGTAGCCGCGGTTCTCCCGCAGTTCACCCTGACGCATGACGTTTGACTTCTGCCCCTGACGCAAGCCTCATGGCCGTGGTCGTTTCGAAGGTCACGGAATCAGCGCTCCGCGCGCCGATTTAATCCCACCACCCCTGCACATACCACAGCTCCAGCTGATCGGGGTCTCTCGTCTCCGCCTGCGTTTCCTCCTTGCCCCTCGCATCGACGTCCGGAGCCGGATCTGGTGCATCGTCCTTCTGTTCCTCCTCCCCGTTAGGCAGATCCCTGAACAGCAGCACGAGCGCCTCCTCCGTCAGACAGGTCCAGTATTCCCGTGACACCGGCGTCCCTTCCTCCAGTCCCGCGCTCACCCGGTCCGGCCCCGCCGCGGCGATCACCTCGACCAGCGGCAGCCCGCGCCGCGCCCGCGCGTTAGGCGCCAGCCGCTCGCGGTAGCGCACCGGCATCGCGTGCCCGCGCCGCTCCCGCGTCGTCACGATCACCCGCCGCGGAGAGGGAAGCAGGCGGAGCGAGAGTCCCATCGCCGCGGGATTCGCCTCCGTCCCCGGCTTGCGCACCTGCGCCGCGACCTCGCGGAACTCCATCGGCCGCCAGCGCAGCCGCTTCTCCGGCAATGCGTGCGCGCTCGTCGCCAGTCGCACCGCCTGCCCCATCTCGTCGTCGGTGAGCCGGGCGACCGCCGACTCCGCCGCCGCCGCCGACTGAAAGCCCTGGTCGAAGAGGTCGCCCTGCGGCGTGTCGAGCGCGTGCACCGCGTCCACCCGCAGCGCCACCCCGGTCACCCCGTCGGGGAGCCGCACCCGCTCGAGCTCCGCGCGGAGCAGTCGCAGCCACGCCGCGCGATCGGCGCTCGCCCGCGCGCCGCGGATCTTCCGCTCCACCGTGCTCCGGTCGGCGAGGGTGAAGCGCAGCGTCAGCACCCGCGCCGTCTCCCCCCACGCGCGCAGCTCGTCGCAGATCCGCTCGAGCAGCCGGTTCGCGACGAAGAGCAGCCGCTCCGGATCGTCGGTCTGGAACTCCAGCCACTCGAGCGAGGCGGATGGCAGGGCGCGCGGCGTCAGCGCGAAGATCCGCCGCTCGTCCTCGCCGCGCGCCAGCTTCCACAGCGCCGTCCCCTCGGCGCCGAAGCGCACCTCGACGGCATCCGCGCCTAACGCGGCGAGATCGCCGCACGTCTCGACGCCGACGTCGGCCAGCGCGACGGCCAGCTTCGGCGACCATCCCGGCGTCGCCGCGAGCACGGCGAGCGGCCGCGCGGCGAGATACTCGCGCTCCGCGCCGCGCCGCACGGCGACGACCCGCGCCGCGCCGTGACGGGCCGCGACCGCGGCGACCACCGGCACCCGCGCGATCCCCACCCGCGCCCCGGCGGCGCCGCGCGCGTCCGCGCCCTGCGCGATGCCTAACGCGTCGGCGGCGACGCGGCGGGCGGGGAGTCCGCGGGCGTCCAGCCAGAAGAGCCGTCCCGCCTCGTCGCCCTCCGCGGCGACGACGTGCGGCGTGACGGCGAGCAGCGCGTCAGCGAGCGCGCTCCCACCCTCGGCGATCGGGGCCGTGCTCCACAGCGCAACGAACGTCATACGGCGCCACCGGCAGGACGATCCGCGCCCTCGCGTTCCAGCCTAACGCGCGAGCCCGCACCTCGATCCGCGCCTCGGCGGGAAGCGCCGGCTCCCCCCACGGGCCGCGCCGCCAGCGCACCCCGTGCGGGTCGAGCTTCGCCGCCACCCGCAGCGCGGCCATCGAGCCGCTCGGCGTCAGCACGACGAAGGCGCCCCCTCCCTCGCGCGTCGCCCGCGCGAGACGGACGGTCTCCGTCCCCATCGGCTCCGCCCGCGGCGCCATGCCGAGGACGTCGAGCACCACCACGGAGAAGGCCCCGCACTTCAGCAGCAGCTCGGCGCAGCGCAGCGCGCTGATGCGGTCCGTCGGATGGACGACGAGGGGAATCCCCTCCGTCCACTCCAGCCACGTCTCGCGATTCAGATCG
>DATAIN010000564.1:0-6951 GCA_036262635.1 Gemmatimonadaceae bacterium
GGGTCAGCGACCGCCGATCGTGCGCTGAAGGGCTCGACCACGCGAGCGCCGTGGATGCGCGCGAACGCTTCGGCCATCTGGCTGCGGTTGGAGTTCTCGGCGCAGACGAAGAGGAGGCGGGGGAGGGCCGACATGGTCTCCTGTGAAGTCACCCCTGGCAAGATGGCGGGTCGCCCCGTTGGCGGCGAGCGTCAGCGAGGCGTAAGGTCGGGCCTCCAGTTTCCCGGTGTGAACCGGGGAGGTGTGCAGTCCACCTCCCACGAGGTCATTGCTTCGGCTTCTTCGCGCGGGCCTTCTTGGCGCCCTCCTTCTTCGCGCGCTCCTTTCTCTCCTGCGCCGCTTCCTTCCGCTCCGTCTTCGGCGTCTCGTGCTCCGTGCTCACGACGGCGCCCGTCATTGCGTCGACGGTGACCTCTTCGACCCCGGAGTGGCCCGGGACCTTGATGTCGTACGAGTAGATCAGCTTTCCGCCCTCGCGCTCGAGCTCCACGGACTCGATCCGGCCGGCCGGCACCCGGGCACTCGCGGTGTTGGCCGCGTCGGCCTCGGCGACGGTGGCCTCCTTCACGAGCGCAGCGGGCAGATCGCGCTTGTAGGTGGTCGATTGCCGCGCAGTCTGCGCAGTCTGCGCGGCGAGTGGCGCGGCGACGAGCATGCCGGACAGTACCAGCACCGAATGGAGTGAATGCTTCCTGAGCTCGAACATGGGAACGCCTCCTGTTGTGACGGATCTTGCGTGAATGCCGCGCGAGCGTGTGGCGCTGGCGATGGACGGCGCAGGCGCGGTCCGCGGCTACATGGGGAACGCGCCATGGGCTCACGATATGACGTACCTCGGGAGGGCTCGTGCTCTTCGCACTGCTCACGCTGATCGCGCTCCAGCACCCCGCCGACTCGTCGGTGGTCGGTGGCTCCGTCCGCGCCGACGTCACGGGTGCCCCGATCGCGCACGCGAGCATCCATTGCCTCGATGCGGGATCGAGCACGACCACGGACGCGGCCGGAGTGTACGCGCTCTCCGGGCTTGCCCCCGGACTCCATCATCTCCGCTTCAGCGCGGATGGCTACGAACCGCTCGCTCTCGACGTGCTGCTCGCCGGGCCCCGCCCCGTGCGACTCGACGTCGCGCTCGCGCGCGCGCCGACCGCGCTCCCGATGGTGACGGTGCGCGGCGAGCGCGCGCCGGCGGCGGAGCGCGCGGGCGCCGCCGGCGGTGACTGGCGGGCGACCGGCGCCGAGCTTCGCGACTCGCCCGCGCTCGGGGAGCCGGACGTGCTGCGCGCACTCGCGCTCTCGCCAACGGCGCAGATGACCGTGGAATCATCGACGGCGCTCCATGTGCGCGGGGGGTCGGCCGACCAGAACCTATTTCTCCTCGACGGTGTCCCGGTCTACAGCCCCGTACACTCCGGCCGCCTGCCGAGCGCGTTCAACCCGGACGTCATCGACGAGCTGACGGTGCTCGGCGCGGCGCCGCCGGCGCGCTACGGCGGACGGCTGGCGAGCGTCGTCGAAGTCCGCACGCCGCTCGCGATCGGCCAGTCGTTCACCGCCGAACGTCTGGGGCCATCGGCCTTCTCCGCCGCCGCGGCGGCGCCGCTCGTTCCGGGAGTCGCATCCTTCCTCATCGGGGCCAGACGGAGCTACGCCGGCACTCGCCATGGGGAGGTCGCCGAGGGCGCGCTGCCGGGGAGCTGGCTCGATGCGCTGGCGAAGCTCGAGCTGCGCGCCGGGAGGACCGCGATCTCGCTCGTGGCCTTCACCGCCGACAATGGCCTCGGCTTCCCCTCGGGGCACGCTGGCCGCGACAACCGGTTCGACTGGTCGACGACGACGAGCGCGCTGGCCCTCGACCGCGCGCTCGGGAGCCGCGGCGCGCTCGCGCTGCGCGTGTGGCGCGCACGATTCGACGCCGCCGCCGCATGGACGCCGGAGGGCAGGCTGCTCACCCTCGGGAACTCCCTCGACGAGATCGGCGGGAGCGGACGCGTTTCGCTCCACATGGGGAAGGGTGAGCTCGCTGGCGGCGTCGAGATCGAGCGGCCGCGCACGCGCTACGACGTCCGCGCGAACGATGACACGGTCACGGCGCTCCTCGCGCGGGCGTCGTCGCCCACGATCGCGTCACTCTTCGTCGAGGAGCAGTGGCGGCTCGCCGGGCGCGCGACGCTGACGGCCGGGCTTCGCGGGACGGCGGCGAGCGGCCTTGCACCCCGGCTCGAGCCGCGCGTCAGCGGCGCTTTCGATCTCTCGCCGCGCGTGACGCTCACGGCGGGCTACGCGCGAATGCACCAGTACACCCAGTCGCTCCGCAACGAGGAAAGTCTCGTCAGCACGATCTTCGGCCCGGACCTCCTGCTCGCCGCCGGGGCGGGCGGCGCCCCGGTCGCGGAAGCGGATGAGCTGACCGCCGGGCTCACCGCGCGGCTCGGCGGTCACACGCGGATCGGGATGGACTGGTACAAGAGCGCGATGCGCGGCCTCGCGCTCGTCGCGCCGGTAACCGCCGATCCGTTCGCGACGACCGGGTTCGCGCGCGGGCGCGGGCGAGCAAGCGGGGTCGGCGCCTCCGTAGCGTGGACGGGACGCCGCCTCGAGCTGGTCGGTGCGTACGGAGTGACATCGGTGGACCGCGCCCCCGTGGAGGCCGAGTACCGCGTGGGGTTTGCGCCGACGCAGGGGGCGACGCTCGCTGCCGCGCTCAAGGTGTGGCGATCCACGACGCTCCGCTCCACGCTCGCACTCGCCTCCGAGCGCGTGACGACCGCGATCGACGGCCCGCTCGATTGGGACACGCGCGACGCGATCATGGGCGGTCGCGAGATCAGCGGTACGCCCAGTCGCATGGCGGGCCCACTCAACGGGATGCAGCTCCCGTCGTACGCCCGGCTCGACGTCGGCGTCCAGCACGCCATCCCCGTTTTCCACGGCGGGACTCTCAGCGGCTTCGCCGCCGTGAACAACGTCCTCGCTCGGCGGAACCTCGCCGGCTACGTTCGCCCCGCGAACGGTCCGGCGCGCCCGCTCGCGCTGCTGCCCGTCTCGCTCTCCTTCGGGCTGAGCTGGCGACGCTGAGGCGATGTCACACACGGACCGCTTCGCGCGGTCCATGACTCGAGATGCCGGTGCGACGCTCCTACGAGGCCGAGTTCCGGCAGCTGTTCGACGCGCAGTTCGCGTCGTTGTATCGCTATCTCGACCGGCTGTCGGGTGAGCCGGAGCTCGCGGCGGACCTGGCTCAGGAGGCGTTCGTGCGGTTGTACCAGCGAGGCTCATTGCCGGACGATCCGCGCGCCTGGCTCGCGGCCGTCGCCTCGAACCTGCTCCGCGACGAGCGGCGGCGGACGGCGCGCCGACATCGCATCCTCGCGGTCCATCCCGAGGGCGCTCCGTCCGGCGCCGCGCCGCTCGCGCCCGACGAGGCGTACGACGCGGCCACCGACCGCGCGCGCGTACGGGCCGCGCTCGACGCGCTTCCGGAGCGCGAGCGACGGATGCTGCTCCTGCGGCATGAAGGCTACAGCTATCGGGAAGTCGCTCATGCCCTGGGGATTCGCGAGACGAGCGTGGGGGTGATGCTCGCGCGCGCGACCGCCGCGTTTCGCGCGGCGTTCGGCGGCAGGGAATCGAATGCGGCGGGACGTGACGATGCGTGATCGCGGCGACGAGATCGACGCGCTGCTGCGCACGCTCGATCATGCCGCGCCGCAGGTGCGCGTCGAGGACATCATCGCCCGCGCGCAGGCCCGCCCCCGGCGACGGCCCGCGGCACTCGTCGCGGCGGGGATCCTGCTCGCGGCCGGCGTCGCCGCGGCGGCGGTCGTGCCCTCGACGCCGCTCCACCGCGCGGTCCTCCACGCTGTCGCGCTGGTCGCCGGAAGCACTCGAGGTTCGACTCCGCAACCGCTCGCCCACGCGGCGCAGGGGACGACCGTCGCGATGGTTCCGCGCGCGCGTCTCACCGTTCGATTCCTCGCGCCTCGCCCGGGGGTGCGACTCCGTATCCGTTTCGCCCCGGTCGCGCAGCTCTCCCTCGTGCCCGAGGGAGGCGACGCCGACTTCAGCGTGGGGCGTGACGCCATCGTGGTTTCGCGACCGACGGCACCCTCGTTCGTGCTCACCGTCCCCTCGGCGTTGAACGAGCTGCGCGTCGAGCGCGACGGAACGCCGGTCTTCGAGAAGCGGGGCGACACGATCCGCACGAGCGCGCCGCGGGACGCGGCGGGAGACTACCTCCTCGATCTCGACGCGGCCGCGCCCTGAACGCGTCGGCTCCACACGCAGCGTCACGAGTCGCGCGCGTCGCGCGTTCCACGGGCACACTCCCGACCCAGATGACCGCCCCACTCCGCGCTCCCGCTTCGCGTCCGCTGCCAGGGCCCGGCCTCCGCATCGTCGATGGGCAGCAGCGCGGGCAGCGCACGCCGTTCGCGACGCTCCTCGCACCGGCGGTGCTGACCGCGCTCGTCGCGGCCGGCGCCGTCGCTGCGCAAACGCCGCTGCGTGTGCTCGGTGATGGTCCCCCGATAGCGACGGAGCTTCGGCTGCCGCTCGCCTATCTCGTGCTCGCGCCGGTCTGCGGCCTGCTCGACGCACTCTCGCTGCTCTCCGTCCGGCAGCACATCGCGATGATCGTGACGGTGTTGGCGCTGTACGTCGTGTGGCGGATCGCCGGCGCGATCGGCGCGAGGCGCACCGCGCGTGCGTTCTTCGTCGCCGAGCTTCCCGCGGCCACGGGCGCGCTCGCCGCGGTGGTCGCGCTCTATGCCGGGCTGACGCTCGCGCCGCGCCCGATGGCGGCGATCGTCGTGCACGACCGCGACGCCGTCGTCGTCGACTTTCACAGCCACACGAGCGCGTCGCGCGACGGCCGGCCCGATTTCGATGCGGCGGAGAACCGTGCCTGGCACCGGGCGGCGGGATTCGACGTCGGATACGTGAGCGATCATGGGACGCTCGCGGCCGCGATCGGCGCCGACGCCGCGAACCCGCCCCGGGCCGGCGCGGGCACGATGCTGCTTCCCGCGCTGGAGCTGCGCTGCGAGGGCGAGCACCTCGTGCTCCTCGGCGCACCGCGCGCCGCAGCGGACTGCGATCCGCGCATCCTCGCGAATCCCGGCGTCGTCTCCATCCTCACGATTCCTGGAGACCTCCGGAGCGTTCACGTGCTGCCGCGCGTGCAAGCGATCGAGGTCGTGGACGCGGCGCCGCGTGCGATCGATCAGATCGCGCGGGACGGAGCGCGCATCCAGACGATCGCGCACGACGAATCCCTCGCAACGATCGCCGGCTCGAACAACCACGGCTGGACGCACGCTGCCGCGGCGTGGTCGCTCGTGCCGATCTCCGGTTGGCAGGCGCTCGATGCGCGCGCGCTGGACGCGGCGATCCGGGCGCGGGTTGCAACGGGCGCGCGGAGCGGCATCCGCGTCGTCGAGCGGCGGCGAGTCGCTCCGCCGGCCGCGCGCCTCGCCCTCGTGCTCACCGTCCCCGCGGTGGCGTGGCAGCTCCTTCGCGACCTCTCGTTCGGCGAGCGGCTGGCCTGGCTCGCCTGGATCTGGCTTCCCTGGCTGGTCATTCGCGGGGCGAAGCGTCGACGTGTGCGCGTGGTTCTGCCGCCCGCGCGCCGTCCGCTCGCCGCTGCCGCGGTCCTCGCGGTCCTCGCGCTGCCCCTGCGCGCGCAAACGTTGGAGACCGAGACCGCGCGCCTCCTCCCACGCGGACGCGTCGAGATCGGCGCGGCGCTCGAGATGCAGCGCGGTGGCGGGGCGCCCGAGACGGCCATCCCCCTCCTCGTCGGTGTCGGACTCGCCGACCGCTGGGAGCTCACCATCGAACCGGTGCCGTACACGACGATCGGTGCGGCCGAGGGCTCGCCGCGGGCGACGGGCGTCGGCGACCTCGAGGTCACGGTGACCCGCCGCCTCGCCGACGAGACGCGCCGCCGTCCCGCCCTTGCCCTGGCCGCGGAAGTGAAGGCTCCGACGGCGCGGAATGCGCTGATCGGAACCGGGAAGACGGACTACACTCTCTGGGCGATCGCGAGCAAGCGCTCCGGTGCGGTCGACACGCACGTCAACGTCGCCTACACCGTCAGCGGCAGCCCGCGCGGACTGAAGCTGAACGACACCTGGACCGGAGCCTTCGCCCTCGTGGTCGTGCCCAGGCCGGCCGTCGAGCTGTTCGGCGAGGTGATGGGGGTGACGGCCGCGTCGCCGGAGGGGGAAGGCGGCGACACGGCGGCGCCCGGAGTCGGCATGACCGTACCTCCCGAGGTCGCGGGCGCACAGCTCGTCGGAACGTTAGGCGCGGGGCGCTGGCTGGCGCCCGGAGTCCTCGGCTTCGCGTCGCTCAGCTACGACAACACGAGGGCCACACTCGGTCGGATCGGGATGACCGTCCGCCTGCGCTGAGCGGCTGCGTCGCGGGAGGGCGGGACGAGCGCTGGCGGGTCCCTCGTTTTCGGCGCACGCGGACGGACTTCATTTGAGTTTGCTCATCCTGCCCCTCCGCCTTAGGATGGCCAACCCCCCAAAACGGAGCCCCCCCGCCCGTGTCCTACCGCATTCCCTCCGCGCTGCCTCGCGACTGGCGGCCTCGGTCCCGCGCCGTCGCCGCGCTCGTCGCGGCGCTGACCTTCGCCGCGGCCTGCGGCGAAGTCGTCGATCCCGTTTCGCCCGGCCGTTCCCCGCGCGGCCTTTCGGCCGCGCTCGAGGAAGAGCAGGGCGTCTGCGACCAGCTCCTCGAGATCGCGGCGAACGGCACGTACTGCGGCGTCAACACACGCATCGTCCCGTGGGCGCCGGCCGACGCCTACTGGGGAGGCGCGACCTTCCAGAGCGATCCCGGCCACGGCCAGTCGCACGACATCACCATCACCTTCGACGCTCCCGTCGCCCAGGTCGAGATCACGGCGTACGACCCGACCTTCGCGGGGAACGCGATGTACGC
>DATAIN010000565.1:0-3232 GCA_036262635.1 Gemmatimonadaceae bacterium
GGTTTTGGGGCAAGCGGTGAAGGCTCCTCGCGCCACGGGCCCGGACGTATAGTGAGGGCACGCCGGGTGGGATGATCTCCCGTGGCGTGCCCCACAATCAGTTCCGGCTCTGGTGCACGGAGCCCGAGCACCTCACGGCGCGCTCTGCGTCCTCCGTGGTCCTCGCTTGCAGTTCTCTGTGATTACCAAAGCCGACAGCTCCGTGTCCTCGCAGTCAGCTCCGCGCCCTCCCCGGCCCGGCTTGCCCGGGGAAGCCCCCGCGGCGAGCTTTCCGCCGTGCGAAAACCGCTGATCCTCGCCACGATCCTTCTCGTCGCGCACCTCGCGCTCCTCTTCGTCAGGCCGAGCGGGGCCGCGCAGCCGCCTTCCGCCGAGGGGCTCGATGTCGGGATCGTGTTCGACGTGGGCGGCCGCGGGGACAAGTCGTTCAACGACGGTGCGTATCTCGGTGGTGAACGCGCGCAGAAGGAGCTCGGTGCCCGGGTGCGCTTCATCGAGCCGGGCGAGGGGTCGGACCGCGAGGCCGGGCTGCGTCTGCTCGCCGCGGAGAACATGGACCTCGTCATCGGGGTCGGCTTCATCTTCACCGACGACCTCACCGCGCTCGCGAAGGAGTACCCGAACGTCCACTTCGCCGGGGTCGATTACGCGGTCGCGACCGACTCGACGGGGAAGGTCATCCCGCCTCCGCCGAACCTCGCCGCGCTGAAGTTCCGCGAGGAGGAAGGGTCCTTTCTCGTCGGCGCGCTCGCGGCGCTCATCGGCAAGTCGAAGCGGGTCGGCTTCGTCGGCGGGATGGACATCCCCCTCATCCACAAGTTCGAGGCGGGCTATCGCGCGGGGGTGAAGCAGGTCTGCCCCGACTGCACCGTCGTGGCGCAGTACGCGGGCGTGACCCCGGAAGCGTTCCGCAATCCGGGGCGCGGGAAGGAGCTCGCGCTCGCGCAGTATCAGAGCGGCGCGAACGTCATCTTCCACGCCTCCGGCTCGACGGGGCTCGGCGTCTTCGAGGCGGCGCGCCAGACGGGGAAGCTCGCGATCGGTGTGGACGCCGATCAGTACGCGGAGGCGCCGGGATTCATCCTCACCTCGATGGTGAAGGGAGTGGACGCCGCGGTGTTCGACGCGATCGAGCGCGTGAAGAGCGGCACCTTCAAGGGCGGGATCTACCAGTTCGGGCTGCGCGAGCAGGGGGTCGGCTACGTGTACGACGCCCACAACCGGACGCTGATCCCGGACAGCGTGCGCGCGCGCGTCGAGCAGCTGCGCGAGGAGATCGTAGCCGGCAGGATCCAGGTGCCGAGCACCCGATGACGGCGCCGCGAACGACGGGGGTCGACGGCGCGCCGCTCGCGATCCGGATGCAGGGGATCGTGAAGACCTTCGGCGGAGTCGTCGCGAACCGCGGCGCCTCGCTCGAGGTGAAGCGCGGAGAGATCCACGCGCTCGTCGGCGAGAACGGCGCGGGAAAATCCACGCTGATGCGCATCCTCAGCGGCATGTATCACCCGGACGCGGGGCGTGTGGAGATCGGCGATGCGTCGGGCCAGCTGCGCGACGTCACCGGATGGAGCACCGCCGAAGCGATCGACGCCGGGGTCGGGATGGTGCATCAGCACTTCATGCTCGTCCCGCCGCTCACCGTCGCCGAGAACGTCGTGCTCGGCCGCGAGCCGAAGCAGGGAGTGCAGCTCGATCATCGGAGCGCCGAGCGCGCGGTGAACGAGCTCGCGATGCGGAGCGGGCTCGCGGTCCCGGCGACGAGCCGCGTGGCCGATCTCTCGGTGGGAGAGGCGCAGCGAGTGGAGATCCTCAAGGCGATCTACCGCGGCGCGCGCATCCTCGTGCTCGACGAGCCGACCGCGGTGCTCTCCCCGCCCGAGGTGCGACAGCTCTGGGAGGTGCTGCGGAAGCTGCGCGCCGACGGGGGCACGATCGTCCTCATCACCCACAAGCTCGACGAGGTGATGGACGTCTCCGACGCGATCACGGTGATGCGCGCGGGAGAAACGGTGGCGCGGCTGCGCACGAGCGAGACGTCGCCACGCGACATCGCGCGGGCGATGGTCGGCCGCGACGTGGCGCTGGCGCTCGACGCGGCGCGTGGTCCGGCCCCGGCGGCGACCGCGCTGCCTAACGGTCCCGCCCTGCTCGAGCTGCGCAACGTCCGGGTGGACGGCACGCGGCGCGCGGCGGTGGTGGACGACGTCAGCTTCACCGTCGCGGCGGGGGAGATCCTCGGCATCGCCGGCGTCGAGGGGAACGGGCAGACGGAGCTGGTGGAGGCGCTCGCCGGCCTGCGCGCGGCCACCGGCTCGGTCGTCCTCGCCGGCCGCGACATCGGCGGCGCCTCGGTGCGCGAGCGCGGCGACGCGGGGCTCTCGCACATTCCCGAGGACCGCCACGACCGCGGCCTCATCCTCGACTACAGCGTGGCGGAGAACCTCATCCTGGGCCAGCAGCACCGCTTCACGCGCGGGCTCACGCTCGACGCCGCGCGCATCGGCGACCAGGCACGCGCGCTCATCGCGCGCTACGACATCCGCCCCGCCGATCCCGACCTGCCGGCGCGCGCGCTGTCGGGCGGCAACCAGCAGAAGATCGTCGTCGCCCGCGAGATGGGGCGCGACTTCCGCGTGCTGCTCGCCGCGCAGCCCACCCGCGGCGTGGACGTTGGCGCCATCGAGTTCATCCACGCCCGGCTGCGCGAGGCGCGCGACCAGGGGAAGGCGGTGCTCCTCGTCTCCGCCGACCTGGCCGAGGTGCTCGCGCTCGCCGACCGCGTCGCCGTGATGTACGGCGGCCGCTTCGTGGCCGTGCTGCCGCGCGCCGAGGCGACGCCGGACGTGATCGGTCCGCTGATGACGGGCGCGGAGCGCGCGGCATGATCAGCGACCCCTCGCTCGCGCCGGTCGGCGAGGCGCAGTCGCCCGCGACGACCGCGTCGCTCGACAAGCGCGCCTCGCGCCGCGTGGCGCTCGAGGAGGCGATCCTCCCGCCGCTCGTCGCGCTGATGCTCGCCGCGGTGGTGGGCGACGTGCTCATCCTGTCGTTCGGCCAGTCGCCGGGCGCGGTGTACAAGCTCCTGCTCGACGGCACGTGGGGGAACGCGTACGGGTTCGGGCAGGTGCTCTACAAGGCGACGACGCTCGTGTTCACCGGGCTCGCGGTGGGACTCGGACTGCGCGCGGGGCTGTTCAACATCGGCGCGGAGAGCCAGCTCGCGGCGGGC
>DATAIN010000566.1:0-2395 GCA_036262635.1 Gemmatimonadaceae bacterium
GTGCGAGCGTCGGATCTGTCTGCCCCGGGGGCATGTCGTCCAGGCTGTAGTGGTGCATCGAGAAGTCCGAGGCACCGATCGTCAGCCGGGTGAAGCTCAGGCCGATCCCCGAGCCGGTGCGCCCGAAGAGCTCCTGCAGCAGCGCGTCACGCTGCGTCGGCGGAAGCCGGTTCTGGATGAGCCACGCCGAGGCGTCGGTGATCGCCGCGCCGAAGCCGACGATCTCCTGGTACTGCTGCGTGGTGTCGACGGTGATCGTCGTCCCCTCGGGCTGTGTACCGCTCGTCAACGTCGCCGAGGGCTCGCGGCTCATCAGCTTCGACTGGTTGGCGGTGGTGACCCAGACCGCGACCGCGGGCCCGGTGGGCGGCGGGACGGGCGGGGGCGGGATGGGCCGCGGCTCGGTGGACGACTTGTTCCCTCCGCACGCGGCGACGGCCACCACCGCGGCGAGGAGTGTTCGCTGCATCTGCATCAGGGACGGTCTCCGTCAGGCATCGTGCCGTGCGCGCGAACGGCCGAGGAAGCGTCGATCGAGCCCCCTCGGCCGTTCGCGTCGTGCCACATCCTACTTCCAACCCGGATTCTGGGTGAGGTTCGGGTTGATGTCCAGCTCACTCTGCGGGATCGGGTAGTAGATGCTCGGCACCCCGATCACCGCGTAGCCGCGCTCCGCCTGCTTGGCGCGGATCGCGGCGTCGAGCGTCCCCCAGCGCTGGAGGTCGAACCAGCGATTCCCCTCGAACACGAACTCGCGCCGCCGCTCGGTACGGATGGAGTCGCGGAGCGCGGCCTGGGCGGTGACGCCCACGGAGGGGAGCCCGGCGCGATGGCGCACCGAGTCGAGCGCGGTCACTGCGCTCATCGTCCCCGGCGTGCCGCCCTCGTTCACCGCCTCGGCGTACATCAGGAGGACGTCGGCGAAGCGGGAGATGATCCAGTTGTTGCTCTGCGCCGCCCAGGCCCGCGCGGTCATGTTCTGCGTGCTGTTCTCGTCGAGGTACTTGTCGAACGCGGCGCCGTTAGGCACGCTCCAGTTCACCGTGCGATTGAGCTTGTCGGTGTACGGCCGGAGCATGAAGGTGCCGTGGTTGCCGCGCTGGTCGCCGGCCGGGTACAGGTTGACGAGCGACTGCGTCACCCCCATCAGCCCGTAGGCATCGCCCCCGGGATACGCCGAGGGGAGGCTGAAGAGGTTCATCACGCTCCCCGCGCCCGGATCGGCCACGCCGTCGTAGTTGATCTCCCAGATGCTCTCCGGGTTGGTGAGCTCCTTCCCGATGGTGAAGTTGTCCTTCCACACCGCGTTGAGCTGGTATCGCCCGCTCGTGATGAGCGGGGCGAGCGTCGTCGACGCGGCGGTGTAGCTCTTCTGGTTGAGGTACACCTTGCCGAGCAGCGTGCGCGCGGCGCCGGAAGTGACGCGACCGAGGTCGTCGCCCGAGTACGAGGCGGGGAGCGCGGGGATCGCCGCCTGCAGGTCGCTGATGATGAGCGCGTACACCTGCGGCTGCGGCGTGCGCGACACGTTGAGTCCCGAGAGGGACTTCACCTCGTGCTCGATGAGGGGCACGTCGCCGTAGAAGCGCACGAGCTCGAAGTAGGCGAGCGCGCGGAGGTAGCGCGCTTCGCCGAGCACGCGCGCCTTGAGCGTCGCGTCCATCGTGATCCCCGGAACGTGATCGATCACCGCGTTGGCGCGGTTGATGGCGCTGTACGAGCCGCCCCACGGGCCGGCGAGCGTCCCTTCGCTCGCGTTGAAGGTGTACTCGTCGAAGCGGTGACCGTCCGAGCCGAAGTTCGGGCTCGCCCAGATGTCGTCGCTCGCGACGTCGGTCATGTACCAGAAGGAAAGAAAGTGATTCCACTTCGTCGCCTCGTACACGCCGTTCACCGCGGCGACGGCGTCGCTCGAGGACTTGTAGAAGTTCTCCGGCGCGAGGACGTCGTTCGGCTTCGGGTCGAGGAAGTTGTCGCAGGACGCGATGAGCGCGGCGCCGGCGAGGCAGACGCCGACCGCGACGCCGCGCAGCGCGTTCGTTCGATTGAGTGCAGGCATGTGTCGCATGGCTCCCCGTTAGAAGCCGGCGTTGAAGCCGAAGGTGATCTGGCGGGGCTGCGGGTACGTCCCGAAGTCGAACCCCTGCGCGAGATTGGTCGATGCGTACTCGTTCAGCTCCGGATCGTATCCGGTGTACTTCGTCTTCGTGAAGAAGTTCTGCGCGCTCACGTAGACGCGGAAGTTCTCGACGTGATTGATGCGCGCCCTCGAGAGCCAGATCCCCGGGATCGCGTAGCTCAGGCGGATGTTCTTGCCGCGCACGTACGAGCCGTCCTCGACGAAGAGATCGGAGGGCGTCGTGTCGAAGGTGTTGCCGGTCTTCGGGCTCGGGAT
>DATAIN010000567.1:0-4134 GCA_036262635.1 Gemmatimonadaceae bacterium
GAGCTGCGGCGCCTGCTCGCGAATCGTGTCGATGGCCCGGCGGCCGTGCACGACGCGCAGGATCGCGTCGACGTCGAGTCCATGGCTCGTCGCCCAGACACGCCAGTGGTGCTCGACGCTCGCCGTCGAGTCGACGAGCACTCCGTCGAGGTCGAAGAGCAGCGCGTCGGCGGCGAGGGTCGCCGCGCCGGCGACGCTCACGTCTTCGCCACTGCCCGCGGGCGGTCGCCGCGTACGAAGGGGAGCCAGATCAGCCACGCGATGATCGCCCCGACGATCGCGGCGAGCACGCCGGTCCACCAGGCGGTCCCGCCCCAGAACACCGGCGCGAGCCCGGCGGCGATGATCGTGGCGATCGCGAAGATCCGGAAGAATCGGCGAGCGAAGGGCCAGCGCGCGGCGAGAGCCACCGCCGCGAGCAGCCCAGCCACCGAGTAGATGATCTGCGCCGCGGACTGCATCCGCTGGCCGGCGGTCCGCGCATCGGGCAAGGAGTCCAGGGCGCTGTTGATCCCGGTGGCGCACATCGCGACGAGCAGCACGATCGCCAGCCAGCGCCAGGCGCGCTCGCGAGTGGCGGGTTTCAACGTGCGCTAGTCGACGGGCTTCCCCGTCGCCGCGTAGAAGCGTTCGCCATGCGCCGCCATCCGGACGAGGATCGGCGCCGGCTCGTAGCGTCCGGCGAGGCGCGCGTTCAGCGTCTCGAGCCGCCGCACCACCTCGCCGATGCCTAACGTGTCCATGTAGCGGAAGGGTCCCCCGCGAAACGGCGGGAAGCCGATCCCGAAGACCGCGCCGATGTCCCCGTCGCGCGGCGAGCGGACGATCCCGTCCTCGAGCGCGCGCGCCGCCTCGTTGAGCATCGCCATCACGGTGCGGTCGCGGATCTCGTCGGCGGCGTAGTCGCGGCGCGGCGGAGCGTTCGGAAAGAGGTCGTAGATCGTGTCGTCCACCCCCTGCTTCTTTCCCTTCTCGTCGTACTTGTAGAAGCCCTTGCGGTTCTTCCGCCCGTAGCGGCCCGCCGAGAGCACGTGCGCGAGCGAGCTCGATGGACGCATCCGCTCGCCGAAGGCGTCGGCGATGATGTTTCCCGACTTCCCCGCGATGTCGATCCCGACCTCGTCGAGCAGGGTGATCGGACCGACGGGGAAGCCGAAGTCCACCAGCGCGCGATCGATCTGCTCGATCTTCGCTCCCTCGTCGAGCAGCTTCCCCGCCTCGTTGATGTACGGGGTGAGGATCCGGTTCGCGAAGAAGCCGGGTCCGTCGTTCACGACGATCACCGTCTTGCCGAGCTTCTTCCCGTAGGCGACGACGGTCGCGGTGACCTCGTCCGCGGTCCCATCGTGCACGATGACCTCGAGCAGCGGCATCTTGTGCACGGGGGAGAAGAAGTGCATCCCGATCACCCGGTCGGGGCGCGCCGAGGCCTGTGCGAGACGCGCGATCGGGATGGTGCTCGTGTTCGACGCGAAGATCGCGTTCTCACCGACGATCTTTTCCGTCTCGCGGATCACCTGGTGCTTGACGCTGATGTCCTCGAACACCGCCTCGATCACGATGTCGGCGTCGCGGAAGCCGCTGTAGTCGGTGGTCCCGCTGACGAGCACGAGCTGATCGTCGAACTGCTGCCGTGTCGTGCGCCGCTTCGTGAGGTTCTCCTTGAGGACCTCGCGAATCGAGCGGAGCCCGTTCGCGACGCGCGAGGTGTCGGCATCCTTTAGACGCACCACCGTCCCCGCCTGCACCGCCACCGTCGCGATCCCCGCGCCCATGAAGCCCGCGCCGAGGATGGCGATCTTCCGCACCGCGCTCCCTTTCACATTCGGGTCGGCGACGCCGGTGTCCTTCTTCAGCGCGGTCGTCGCGAAGAAGAGGAAGATGAGCTGCCGCGACACCTCGGTCTGCGAGAGCTCCCCGAACAGCCGCGCTTCCTCGGCGAGCCCGGCCTCCATCCCCTTGTGATAGCCGGTCTCGATGGCGTCGATCGCGGCGAGGGGGGCGGGATAGTTTCCCTTCGTCTTCGACGCGGTCTGCTGCCGCGCCTGGCGGAAGACGATCGCGCGTCCCGGGGGCGTTCCCTCGAGCGCGCGCGCCGCGATGCCGCTCCCCTTGTGGCCCTCGGAGCGCTCGCGCGTGCCGGCGCCGAGCTCGCGCGCCCGCTTCACCGCGACGTCCCGCAGGATCGCGGGATGTACCAGCTCGTCGACGAGGCCGAGCTGCAGCGCCTTCTTCGCGCGCACGTTCTTTCCCGTGAGGATCATGTCGAGCGCCGCGGTGAGGCCGATGGTGCGCGGCAGCCGCTGCGTTCCGCCCGCGCCCGGGATGAGGCCGAGCTGCACTTCGGGGAGCGCGAGCACGGTCTTCGGGTTGTCGCTCGCGATGCGGTACGCGCAGGCGAGCGCGGACTCGAGGCCGCCACCGAGGCAGGCGCCGTTGATCGCCGCGACGACGGGGACGCGGAGCTTCTCCAGCCGGTCGAGCAGCGCCTGTCCCGCGCGGCTCAGCGCCGTCGCCTCCGCGCCCGATTTCAGCTCGAGGAACTGCTCGATGTCGGCGCCGGCGATGAAGATGTCCGGCTTGCCGCTGATGAGCACCGCTCCCTTCACCGCCGGCTCGCTCTCGAGCAGCTCGAAGACGCGCGCGAACTCGTCGATCACGCTCTTCCGGAGCGTGTTCACCGGCTCGTTCGGCATGTCGAGCGTCACGACGGCGACGTCGTCCTCGAGGTCGAGCCGGAGGTTCGTGAAGGCCGCTTCCACGCCTGCCGCTGCGGTCATTTGAGTTGTCACTCGGGTCTCAGTGTCGGAATGCACGTGCATGATGCACGTTCAGGCGAACCGGCGATGCACGATGCACGATGCTGATGCACGACACGCGATGCACGAAAGGGCAGGCCTCTTCGTGCATCGTGCATCGCCAGCCAGCATCGTGCATCGTGCATCGCTCGTTCGCCTGAACGTGCATCACCCTCGATCTCACCCCCGTTCGACGACCATCGCGAAGCCCATCCCGCCGGCGGCGCAGACCGTCATCAGCCCGAACTGGCCCCCGCGGCGCGCGAGCTCGTTGAGCAGCGTGGTGGTGATGCGGGCGCCGGTCGCGCCGAAGGGGTGGCCGATCGCGATCGAGCCGCCCATCACGTTCAGCTTCGCCGGATCGACGGTACCGACGGGGTGCGAGAAGCCCGCGCGCTCCGCCCAGCTCTTGCTCTCGAGCCCCTTCAGATTGCTCAACACCTGCGCCGCGAACGCCTCGTGCATCTCGACGAGATCCATGTCGCCGAGCGAGAGCCCCGCGCGGCGGAGCGCGACCGGGGCGGCGAGGACGGGCCCCATCAGCAGCTGCTCCCCCGGGTCGAGCGCGGCGTACGCGTAGCTCCGGATGTAGCCGAGGGGGCGGTAGCCTAACGCCTTCGCCTTCTCGTCGCTCATCAGCACGACCGCGGCGGATCCGTCGGTGAGGGGCGACGAGCTCCCCGCGGTCACCGTCCCGTACTTGCGATCGAACACCGGCGGCAGCTTGGCCAGGGCCTCGAGCGAGCTGTCCTCGCGGATGCCGTTGTCGCTCGCCACGACGGTCTCGTAGGACGACGGCACGTACACGGGAAAGATCTCGGCGGTGAGTCGCCCGTCCTTCGTCCCCTTCGCCGCCTTCTGGTGCGAGCGCAGCGCGAGCTCGTCCTGCGCTTCGCGAGTGATGGCGTTGAGCTTCGCCATCTTCTCCGCGCTCTGCCCCATCGTCTCACCCGTCGTCGGCTCGGCGATCGCCGGTGTGATCGGGACGAGGTCCTTCGGGCGGATGCGGGCGAGCGAGGCGACGCGGCCGCCGAGGGTCTTCGCCTTGCTCGCCGTGACGAGCGCTTCCGCGAAGCCGGGCGAGTGGAGGATCGGCACCATCGAGAGCGATTCGGCGCCGCCGGCGATGATGCAGTCGTGGTGCCCGAGCGCGATCTGGTCGGCGGCGTCGGTGATCGCCTGATTCGCCGAGGCGCAGGCGCGGCTCACGGTGTAGGCCTCGCATCCCTTCGGCAGCTGCGGGATGAGCGAAACCTCGCGCGCGATGTTCGGCGCGAGCACGGAGGGGATGACCGTTCCGTAGACGAGCGCGGTGACTTCCTTTCCGTCGAGGGTC
>DATAIN010000568.1:0-5728 GCA_036262635.1 Gemmatimonadaceae bacterium
ACGCAGTGATCGACGTATTTCAGGCCGACGGGGGGAGGATTGTAGTGCTGCTTCACCGGAACGAAGCCCGGCATGAACAGCCCCTTGTAGTTCTTCCGCTCGACGAGCGAGTGGATCGTCTCGCCGTAGGTCTTGAACGACGCGATCACGATCTCGCCGTCGGCGTCCTTGATCACCTTCGGCTGCTGCACCGGCTGCGCGCCGCGCTCCACCGCCTTGTTGAAGGCGTCACGCGCGTCCTCGACCCAGAGCGCCAGGTCGCGCACGCCATCGCCGTGCTTGTGAATGTGATCGGCGATCGTCTTCGCCTCGTCACTCAAGTCGGGGCGGATCGGCGTCGTCAGCACGAAGCGGATCTTGTCCTGCTGCAGCAGGTAGCTCGCGCGGTCGCGCACCCCCGTCTCCGGCCCGCGATATCCCACGAGCTGGAAGCCGAAGGCGGAGCGATAGTAGTGCGCCGCCTGCTTCGCGTTCCCGACGTAGAACTCGATGTAGTCCGTCCCGTTGATCGGGAAGGTGTCGTGCGCCTGCGCGGACTGCGTCGCGCGCTCGATCGTCGTCGCCATTGGTACGCTCCGGTGGTGCGTCGGGTCAGGCCGCCCGGCCGGCCTCGAGGAAGCTCTGCACGTCCGCTTCGCTCATGTTCGGCTCCCCGGGGGACACATTGTTGAGTTTACCCTGCTTCATCCACTGCTCCAGCACGTTCACCTGCTCGAACAGGTGCTCGAACGAGTCGACGTGGAAGAGCAGCGGCTGGTAGTGGTCGATCTCGAAGTACTGGTTCACCACCCACTCGAGCTGGAAGGGGAAGCGCTGCACCTCGGGGCTGTCGATCGAATGCGCGATCTCGCCGTAGCTCGAGAGCAGCCCGCTGCCATAGACCTTCAGCGACTTCCCGTCCTCCGACTTCATGAGCCCGAACTCGATCGTGAACCAGAAGAAGCGGGCGAGCGCCTTGAAGATGCTCGTCACGCGCCGCACCCGCTCCTCGCGATCCTTCACCCCCGCCACGATGTCCGCCGCGGTGCGCGCAGCCTCGCCGAATCGGACGAGCGTGTCCGCGAACGCCTTGTCCGTGTGCATCGGGACGTGGCCGGCGATGTCGTGGAAGATGTCCGGCTCGGGGAGGTAGTCGAGCTTCTCCTTGTCGCGGATGGTGATCGTCGTCGGGAACTCGCGCTGGCGCAGGCAGTCGAAGAAGAGATACGCCGGGACGTAGCCGCTGACCGGCTTCGCGCGGAACCCCGTGAGGGGCGCCATGAACTTGTTCACGTCCTCCAGGCGCGGCATCCGCTTCGGATCGAGGCAGAGGACGTCGATCCCCTGGAGGAAGCGATGGTTGGCGTACGCCCGCCAGCGCTCGGCCATGCGGTCGTACAGGCGGCGCCAGGCCTCGTGATTGTCCTCGCTGTACAGCTCGTACGGCTGGTGGATGTACAGCTGTCCGCTGCGCTGCGCCTGCTCGATGAAGGGGGCTTTCGTGGTCGTCAGACCGGGGGTGCTGCCGCGATCGATCTGCGCTGAGGTCACGATGCTCTCCTGCGGAGCCGGAGTCGGAAGGGACGTCATCGGGCGGGGGCGGCCGTGCCCGCTCCCATCAGCGCAAATCTAACGCCCGCAACGACCTTTGCTGAGAGGGAGCGGCGGTACCGGAATACCCCCTTCCCTCCCGCCGTGTGCCCTCGCTCACGGCGCGGCGGCGACGCCGCCCGCCGTCGACATCAGTCGCGCAGCTCCGGGAGGTCGCGATAGAGATCGAGCGCGGAGGGATTGGCCAGCGCGTCGGTGTTCTTCACCGCGCGGCCGTGCACGACCTCGCGCACCGCGAGCTCGCTGATCTTCCCGCTGATCGTCCGGGGAATGTCGGCGACCTGGACGATCTTCTTCGGGACGTGATGGGGGCTCGTGTGCTGGCGGATGCGGGCGCGGATCCTCTCGCGCAGCGCGTCGTCGAGCTTCGTCTTCTCGCGGAGCCGCACGAAGAGCACCACGCGGGAATCGTCCACGGTCATCGTCTGCTCGATGGCGAGACATTCGACGACCTCGGGGAGCTGCTCCACCTGACGGTAGATCTCCGCCGTGCCGATGCGGACGCCGCCCGGATTGAGCGTCGCGTCGCTCCGCCCGTGGATGATCAGCCCACCGTGCGCGGTGAGCTCGGCCCAGTCGCCGTGCCGCCACACGTTCGGGAAGTGGTCGAAGTACGCGGCGCGGTACTTCGCGCCGTCCGGGTCGCGCCAGAAGGCGACGGGCATGCTCGGGAAGGGGCGCGTGCAGACCAGCTCTCCCGGCTCGCCGACGACGGGGTTTCCCGCCTCGTCCCACACTTCCACCGCCATGCCGAGCCCGCGCGTCTGCAGCTCGCCGCGCCAGACGGGCGCGATCGGATTGCCGAGCGCGAAGCAGGCGACGATGTCCGTCCCCCCGCTGATGCTGCACAGCCGCACATCCGGCTTGACCGCGCGCTGGACGTAGTCGTAGCTGTGCGCGGCGAGAGGGCTCCCCGTGGAGAGGATCGCCGTGAGCTCATCGAGGTCGTGCGTCTCCGCCGGCGCCAGTCCCGCCTTCTCGGCGAGGGCGAGATACTTCGCGCTCGTGCCGAAGACCGTGATCCGCTCGCGCTCGGCCATGTCCCAGAGGACCTCCGGCCGCGGCGCGAGCGGCGCGCCGTCGTAGAGCACGACGCAGGTGCCTAACGCGAGGGCGCTGACCATCCAGTTCCACATCATCCACCCGCAGGTGGTGAAGTAGAAGAGCCGATCGCCGGCGCCGAGGTCGGTGTGCAGCGCGAGCTCCTTGAGATGCTGGAGCAGCGTGCCGCCCGCGCCGTGCACCATGCACTTCGGCAGCCCCGTCGTCCCCGAGGAGTAGAGGATGTAGAGGGGGTGGTCGAAGGGGAGCCGCGCGAAGTCGAGCGGCGGCGGGTACTCGTTCTCCGGCGCGAAGTCGCTCCATCCCACCGCGCGCCGGATGAGCCGCGCGTCGGGATCCTCGCGCATGTACGGCACCACCACCACGCGCTCCAGCCCCGGAAGCGCATCGACGATCTCCTTCACGCGCTCGAGGCAGTCGATCTCCTTTCCCGCGTACCGGTAGCCGTCGGCGCAGAAGAGCACCTTCGGCTCGATCTGCCCGAAGCGGTCGAGCACTCCCTTCACCCCGAAGTCCGGGGAGCACGACGACCAGAGCGCCCCGATGCTCGCCGCGGCCAGCATCGCGATCACCGCCTCCGGGATGTTCGGCAGGAACCCCGCGACCCGGTCGCCGGCGACGACCCCCATGTTGCGCAGCGCATGCGCGACGCGCGCCACCTCGTCGCGCAGGTCGTCGAAGGAGAGCGAGCGGTACGGGCCGCCCTCGTTCCAGGCGACGAGCGCCTCCTCGGGACCGCGATGGCGGAGGAGGTTCTCGGCGAAGTTCAGCCGCGCGCCGGTGAACCAGCGCGGGCCGAGCTCGGGATGGGGGGGCGCCATGCGCTCCAGCCCGACGACCACCTCGTCCCACGGCTCGCCGGCCTCGCGCTGTTCGGCGACGACGGAGAGGCACTGCCACACCGCCGGCCAGAAGTCCTCGGGATGCTCGACCGACCACTTCCAGAGCGACGGATAGTCGATGACCCCGAACGCCCCGCGCTCGCGCGCGAAGCGCATGAACGCGGTCATCCGCGCGTCGCGGCGCTGGTCCACCGACGGCTGCCAGATCGGGCGGCCGCCGCCGGCGCCGCGCGCGTCCGTCACGCCGTCAGCCAACGCTCACCCCTTCCGCGCCTCCGCGCGGACCTCCGCGTGGTCGCCGATCGTCAGCTCCCCCGTCACCCCCTCCACCACCACGCTGTCACCGAGCATCGAGTTCACGAGCTTCGCGTTCCTGAGCGACGACTTCTCGCCGACGATGGTGTCGCGCAGCTCGCAGCCGTCGACCGTGGTGCCCTTCCCGAGCGAGACGTTAGGCCCGACGCGCGAGTTGCGGATCGTCACGCCGGGCTCGATGTACACCGGATCGACGATCGTCGCCCCGTCGCCCTTGATCCCCTTCGTCGCGGCGCCGTGCTCGAGGATGACGCGGTTCGTGTCGAGCAGGGTGTCGAGCTTCCCCGCGTCGTACCACCCCTCGACGTCGACGACGTGGATCTTCGCGCCCTTGTCGATCATGTACTGGAAGGCGTCGGTGAGGAAGAACTCGCCCTGGTTCGCCGGCTGCGCGAGGGTGTGCTCGATCCCCTCGAAGAGCAGCTTCCAGTTGCGCACGTAGTACAGGCCGATGTTCGCCCGCTTCGAGATCGGCGTCGACGGCTTCTCGACGATCTTCGTCATGTTGCCGTCCGTGTCGGTCACGACGACGCCGAAGCGCTGGTAGTCCTCGACCTCCTTCACCCAGATGATCCCGTCGGCGTCGGTCCGGTTGATCACCGAGAGGTCGGCGTCGAAGATCGTGTCGACGAAGATGATCAGCACCGGGTCGTGCACGTACGGCTTCGCGAGCTGCACTGCGCCCGCCGTTCCGTCCTGCACCTTCTGCTCGATGAAGACCTGGTCCCAGCTGTACCGGCCGCGCACGTGCTGCTCGACCTTCTCCTTGAGATGGCCGGTGATGTAGATGACCTGGTCCACGCCGCCGAGCTTTTGCAGGTCGTCGAGGATGTAGTCCATCACCGGCTTCCCGGCGATCTTCAGCATCGGCTTCGGTGTGACGTGCGTGTGCGGGCGAAGCCGCGTTCCCTTTCCGGCCAGCGGAATGATGACTTTCATGGCGCGCTCGTCCCCTCTCGACCGTAGCGGTCCTTGATCCTCACGACGTCGTCGAGCTCCGGGGTGGAGGCCTCGAGGATGTCGCAGTCCGTCACCGCCTCCATGTAGTGGATCGTGCCCGGCGTGATCCGGAAGGCGTCACCCACCTTCAGCTTCATGTCGCGCAGCTCCTCCGTGCCCGGGAGCTGCACCCAGTAGATCAGCTCTCCGGAGAGGAGATAGACGGTCTCGTCCTTCCTGTTGTGGTACTGCACGGAGAGCGCCTGGCCCGCCTTCACGTGCAGGATCTTGCCGACGTAGCGGTCGGTCTTCGCCCAGATGGTCTCGTGGCCCCACGGCTTGGGGACGGTGGTCACTTCTGCCCTTCCGCTCATCGGATCGTCGGGTTGGTTCGTGGGAGGCGTACCGCGCCCGGATAATATCCACTCCGGGGATGCAGCGCGGCACCCCTTCGGCATTTCGCTCGGCATGGCTCCTGCCAGCCCCTTGGGCCATGCTCCTCGCCCCACGCTATCTCCCACGCCTCGCGGCGATGGCCGGCCTGTTCACACGGTACGGCCTCGCCGACTTCGCCAAGCAGCAGGGGCTTCTCGCCCTCACCCCGACGCCCGACGGGCGCCGCGAGGATCCCGCCGCGGGCGAGATCGGCGAGCGAGCGCGCGCCTTCCGCAAGCGCCTCGTCGAGCTCGGACCCGCCTACGTCAAGCTCGGACAGGTCCTCTCCACCCGCCCCGACCTCCTCCCCGAGCCCTTCGTCCGCGAGCTCGATCGCCTGCAGGACGACGTCGGCCCGATCCCCTTCGAGGACGTCGAGCAGACCCTCCAGGAGGAGTTCGGCGCACGGGTGAGCAAGCTGTTCGACACCTTCGACGAGGAGCCGCTCGGTACGGCGAGCCTCGGGCAGGTGCACGCGGCGACGCTGCGCGACGGACGCCCGGTCGTCGTGAAGGTGCAGCGCCCCGGCATCCGCGAGCAGCTGC
>DATAIN010000569.1:0-8744 GCA_036262635.1 Gemmatimonadaceae bacterium
CATGGTGAACGGCTTCTCCCCGCTCGCCCTGGTGATGGGAGGGCTCGTCGTCCTGTTCGGGGTGATCACGGCCTGGCGGCACCTCGAGCCCATCTCTGCGCTGTGGACGACGCCGTATGGATGGGCGCTGATCGCGAAGCTCGTGGTCGTCGCGGTGGTCTTCGCGCTCGGCGCCTGGAACTGGCGCCGCCAGCGCCCGGCGTTAGGCAGCGACGAGGCGGCGCGCGCGATGCGTCGCTCGGCGACCCGGGAGCTGGCCGCCGCGGGGCTCGTCCTCCTCATCACCGCGGTGCTGGTCAGCCTGCCCTCGCCGCGCCGTCCCGGCGCGGGACCCGGAGGACCGGGCGGGCCCGGCGCGCCACCGCCCGCCGCCGCGACGACGCCGGCGGCTCACTGATTACAGTTTCGTCATCGACGGCCCGCGGGTGAATCCGCGGGCCGTTCGCGCGTGCGCACGAGATTTCACATCGCGTCGCGCAGACGCATGGGACACAACGAGATGCGTTAGGCGATGAGGCGGCTCTCATGAGAGGTGCCTAACGCGCGTCAAGGGAGAGCGCGTCACGACGACGATCCGGGCGTGACAGCCGCGCAGCGAGCGCGTCCTTTGGGCGACGCGACTGTCGCGTCGCCTCGTGCATCGGCCATCGCCGAACTCTCCCCCCCCATCCGTCCCGATCGTATGCATCATCGCAACGTCCGAAACCTCGCGATCGCCGTGGCGCTGTCTGCCGCGACCGCGGGCGCTCAGGGCTTCACGCCGCAGAACGTGGAAATGCACGGCTTCGGCTCGTGGAACTCCGGCGCCACCAACAACGAGAACCTGTACCTCGGCGGGATGAATCGCGGCAGCTCGCGCAACGCGAACGCCGGCTTCACCCTCACCGGGCGCATGGACGAGAAGCTCTCGTTCATCACCCAGGTGAAGTTCGACTTCAACGGGCTGACGGAGACCTCGCTCGACTACGTCTTCGCGCAGTACGATTTCCGTGACGCGCTGAAGCTTCGCGCCGGCCAGGTGAAGCAGCCGTTCGGTCTCTACACCGAGACCATCGACGTCGGCGTGGTGCGCCCCTTCATCAGCGCGCCGCAGTCCGTGTACGGCCCGACGGCGAACATCGGCGAGGCCTATCGCGGCATCGGCTTCACCGGGAACGTCAGGATGTTCTCGGGGCTGTCGCTCGACTACG
The DNA here is from genome assembly GCA_036262635.1 of Gemmatimonadaceae bacterium. GTDB lineage: Bacteria > Gemmatimonadota > Gemmatimonadetes > Gemmatimonadales > Gemmatimonadaceae > JABFXC01. The sequence continues at coordinate 1,191 of DATAIN010000569.1, forward strand.
ACATCTATGGTGGTGGGCTGAACCGCGAGGAGTACGAGCCGACGCTCGACGCCTATCGCGTGATGCAGGGCCGCCGCCCCTGGTCGCAGGTGAGCACCGGCACCGGCACCGAGATCACCGACCAGCTCTACGGCGGCCGCCTGATGATCAACCTTCCCTTCGAGGGGATGCGCATCGGCGCGTCGGGCTACCACGGCAACACCTTCGAGCTGCCGCAGCCCGGCCGCGGCGACGTGCAGGCCGTGATCTACTCGTTCGAGTACGCGGCGAACCGTCTCGCCCTCCGCTCGGAAGCGCTTCGCGAGTGGGAGAGCGACCACGATCGCCAGAACGGCTGGTACTACGAGGGCTCGTATCGCCTCTTCGGCGGCTGGCAGGTGGCCGGCCTCTTCGACCGCGCGAGCACGCACCTCAAGGGGAAGAAGCCCGGCTGCGCCGCGCCGTGCTCGGATCGTCCGGTGCTCGGTGAGTCGATGCTCGAGCACAAGGAATACGCGGCGGGCCTGAACTACTACTTCAGCCCGAGCTTCGCGATGAAGGCTTCGTATCACTACATCGAGGGCAACCGCTTCGCGCAGCCGAACCGCGACGACCTCGTCGCGCAGCTCTCGGCGGCGTATGCGGCCGGCGCGACGGTGAGCCCGCTCCCGAAGTACACCAACGCCGTGCTGCTCGGCGCCCAGTTCAGCTTCTGACCGGAGACCCCAGACCATGCGAAAGATTCTCACCTTCGCGATCTGCCTGGCGGCTCTGACAGGAGCCGCGCCGGCGGGCGCGCAGCAGTATCGGGTCATCGTGAACGCCGCGAACCCGACGTCGACGCTGAGCAAGGACGATCTCGCTCGCGTGTACCTGAAGAAGATGTCGACCTGGAAGACGGGCACCTCGGTGCAGGTGGTCGACCTGGGCCCCAAGTCGCCGGTCCGCGCCGAGTTCTCGATGACGGTGCTCGGCCGCGACGTGCCGACGATGAAGAACTACTGGCAGCAGTCGCTGTTCTCGGGACGCGGCGTGCCGCCGATCGAGCAGCCGACGGAAGCGCAGGTCGTGGCGTTCGTTGCCGCGAACCCGGGCGCGATCGGTTACGTCTCCGCCGATACCCAGCTGCCGGAAAGCGTGAAGACCGTCTCGGTCACGCGCTGATCGACCGGATCGACCGTCTCACTTCACTACAGGCAAGAGAAGCACGATGAGCACGCAGCAGGACGCCCCGCGGTTGTCGCTCAGCTTTCGGCAGAAGATCCTTCTTCTTCCGGGGCTCGCCGCGGTGGCGCTCCTGCTGACGCTCGTTCTCACCATCAGCCTCGGACGGACCAACGAGGCGCGGCTGCGCACGATCCGCGACGGGTACTATCCGTCGGTGCAGGTCAGCCGCTCGCTGCAGGAGAATCTCTCCCGCCTGCAGCGCCAGCTCCTCGACGCGGCCTCGGCGCGCGACTCCGAGCAGCTGGTCACCGCCGACAGCCTGCGCGAGTCGATCGCCGCGGCGCTCCAGTCGGCGAAGAAGAACCCCGTCGCCCGCGTCGCGACGCTCGACAGCATCGCGCGGGCGTTCGACCGCTACTACCTCCTCGCCCGCCGGACGACGCGGGGAATGATCGCCGGCGAGATGGGCGAGCAGATCGCGCAGTCGCAGGGCGCGATGTACGAGCAGTTCACCGCGATCGAGGCGGCACTCGACGCGGGCACGAAGCGCGACGTCGCCGACATCGACGCGGCTTTCGGGGCCGCGGTCGCGACGCAGGCGCGGACGCGCGACGTCGTCATGCTGATCACCGTCGGCGCCATCCTCGCGTTAGGCGCCCTCGCCTGGTTCGCGGTCACCTCGCTCACGGGCCCGATGGCCGAGGCGGTGCGCGTCGCGAGCCGTCTCGCCGAGGGTGACGTCTCGGTTGCGATCGAGGCGAGGACGACCGACGAGATCGGCCGCCTGATGGAGGCGATGGGCCGGATGGTCTCCTACCTCCGCGAGATGGCGAACACCGCCGGCGCGATCGCCCGCGGCGACGTGCGCGCGAAGGTGGCGCCCCGCTCGGAGCACGATGCCTTCGGCTGGGCGTTCACCGAGATGGTGGAGTCGCTGCGCGAGATGGTCAGCGTCTCCGAGCGCGTCGCGCAGGGCGACCTCGACGTCCGCATCGCGGTGCGCGGCGCCGACGACGCGATCGGCCGCGCGCTCGCCGGGATGACCGAGTACCTCCGCGACATGGCCGCGGTGGCGACGAGCATCGGCGAGGGGAACGTGTCGGTGCGGGTGACCCCGCGCTCCGATGCCGACGCCTTCGGCCGCTCCTTCGTCGCGATGAGCGAGCGGCTGATCGAGGTCACGACCTCGCTCCGCGCGAGCGCCCAGGCGATCAGCGCCGCGGCGTCGCAGGTCGCGGGCTCGGCGCAGCTCCTCTCGGGGGGCACGCGCGACGAGTCGGCGGCGATCCAGACGACGATCGCCCATCTCGAGCGCGTCAACACGCTGGTCTCGCGCAACGCGAAGCACGGCGAGGAGATGAGGCGCATCGCCGAGCGCGGCTCGCGGTCGATCGAGGAGAGCAGCGGCGCGATGCGCGAGACGACGGCGATGATGCGCGACATCCTCGAGAAGATCGGGATCATGGACGAGATCGCGAGCGAGACGAACGTGCTCTCGCTGAACGCGCTGATCGAGGCGGCGCGCGCCGGCGAGCATGGACGCGGCTTCTCGGTCGTCGCGACGGAAGTCCGCGAGCTCGCGATGCGCAGCCAGCAGGCGGCGGAGGGGATCCGCTCGCTGGCGTCGAAGAGCGAGCGCGTGACGACGAAGTCGGAGTCGCTGGTCAGCGGACTCCTCGAGTCGAACCGCCAGACGACGGAGATCGTGCAGCAGGTGTCGGCCGCGTCGACCGACCAGGCGGAGGGGATCGCCACGGTGAACGAGGCGATGAAGCAGGTGGACGGAGTGACGGAGCGCAACGCCTCCGCCGCCGAGGATCTCGCCGCGACCGCGCAGGAGATGGCCGCGCAGGCGGAGGCCCTCCACGATCTCGTGCAGTTCTTCCGCGTCGGCGACGCCGCCGAGCAGGGGAGCGAGCTCGCCCTCACCAGCACGGGGGTCAACGCCGCGTAGCTGCGGTCATGCAGCGTGCCCGCTGATTTCGGCGAAGGCGCGCGAACGAACGCCCGCTCGGGGCTTCTCTTTCCTCCGGTCACGCGTCACCCGGGCGGGCACCACCAACCGGAGGAAGACTCTAACGCTGGGAGACCATGCGTAGACATCATCTGACTTCCACGCTCGTCCTCGCCGGTGTGGCGATGCTCGGCGCCTGCGCCGAAGGCGTCACCGCGCCCGACGCGCCGCAGTTCGCGGCGCCCGCCGCCCGGCAGCTCGAGATGGAGCCTGCCGTCATCAAGCTCGGCTACTTCAGCAAGTCGCCCGTCATCACGATGGGGCTGAAGCACGGCTTCTTCGCCGCCGAGAACATCACGCTCGACACGGCGCAGACCGCGAGCTCGCCGCAGATCTTCAGGAATCTGCGCGACGGGCAGCGCGACATCATCCTCACCCAGATCGACAACGTCTTCAACTACCGGTACAACCAGTCGAACCCGATCGGCGGCACCTTCGAGCCGGTCGCGTTCATGGGCACCGACTGGGGGAATGGCGCGGCGCTGGTGACGCGGAAGGGGATCACCGCGGTCGAGGAGCTGCGTGGAAAGACCGTCGCGGTGGACTCGCCGAACTCGGGGTTCGCGTTCGTGCTGTACGGCATCCTCCGCGCGCACGGGCTCCAGAAGGACGTGGACTACACCGTGATCGTGCCGAAGAAGGCGGATGGGACGCAGGACAGCGGCACGCCGGCGCGCTTCACGCGCCTGCAGGCGGGTGAGTTCGACGCGACGATCCTCAACGCGGGGTTCCAGTTCCGCGCCGAGGCGGCGGGCTTCCCGGTGCTCGGCCAGATCAGGGACGCGGCCGATCCGTTCATGGGTGGCTCGGGCGTCGCGCGTCGCGCGTGGCTCGACGAGAACCAGGACCTCGCGATCCGGTTCATCCGCGCGTACGTCGCCGCGGAGAACTACGTGCTCGACCCGGCGAACAAGCCGGAGCTCATCGCGCAGCTGACGCGTGAGGCGAACGGGAACACGCTGGTCGCGAACAAGACGTACGACCTGCTGCTGCGCGAGGGCGAGGGGCTCACCCCCGAGGCCTCGATCGACCTGAAGGGGCTGTTCGAGACGGCGTCGCTCCGCGCGTCGTTCGGCGGGTTCGACACGCCGCAGAACCTGCAGTACCTCACGAGCCCGGCGAGCGGGATGTACGATCTCTCGTACTGGCGCCTGGCGACGAAGGCGAACGGCTGGAAGGAGTAAGCAGCCAGCCGTTAGCCATTAGCCGTTAGCTTTTAGCTGTTAGCTGTCAGAGACGGCGGAAGTGCGAGGGCGTCGGCGCGGAAGCGCCGGCGCCCTCGTTCCGTTTCGCCATCACTTGCTCGGCGCCGCGCCTTCGTCCCAGCCGAGGCCCGGGCCGAGGAGGCGCATGCCGTGCGCGTCGAAGAGCCGCTTCATCTCGTCCACCGACAGCGCCTCGTGAATCGGCCGGGCGGTGAAGCGGCCGACCTCACGGAAGAACTGCTCCATCCGCCCCGCGGGCTGATACACCTCGAGCACGCGCGCCGGCCCGCCCCCTCTCGCGGCCCACGCGTGCGCCGCCGTGCGCGGCACGAACACGCTCTCCCCCGCGCGCAGACGGTGGCGCGTCTCGCCGACCTCGCATTCCACTTCGCCCGCGACGACGTAGAGCCACTCGTCCTGCTCGTGATGCGAGTGCTTCGGCCACCCGCCGCGGCCGGCGAACTCGAAGACGCTCAACGCGCCTGCAGTGTCCTTTGCCGACACCTTGCAGTCGTTCGGCTCCCCGCCGAGCCGGACGCGCTCCCCGAACCGGTCGTCGCCCGCGGCGACGGTGAACCCCGCGAAGATCTGCTCGTCCTTCATCGGCTTTCTCCCCTCCAGGTGGTCGATGGTGTGGTCGATCGTCTCGAGCAGCCGCCGCGTGCGCGCGAGTCTCTCCTCCAGCGCCCGGCGGTGCGACCGCAGCGCCTCGACGCGCTGGAAGTCGGGCCGGCCGAGGAGCTCCCCGATCTGCCGGAGCTCGAACCCCAGCTCCCGGTAGAACAGGATCTGCTGGAGGGTCAGGAGCTGCGGCTCCTCGTAGAAGCGGTACCCGTTTGCGCCGATCGAGGCGGGCTTCAGCAGCCCCGTCTCGTCGTAGAAGTGCAGCGTGCGCACACTGACTCCGGACATCTCGGCGACCTGCTTGACGGTGTACGGCATGGCTCCTCGTCGCTGGGAAGCGCGGACACCCGCGCGGCGTCTCGGTGGATCACGCTAAGGGCTCACGTAACGTGAGGGTCAAGGGGCCCTCCGACCACGCTATTGACAAACGCCCTTTGCCAATACGTATTAGCGGCCCATGGCGCGCGCAGCATCCCCCCGAGTCACGCTCATGCCCGCTGATCTGCCCCCCGACGAGTCCGCCCCGAAGGCGAGCGCGTCCAGGGGAGAACGGCGTGGCAAGCGAGCGGCGCGCACGACGAGCCGCGACGTCGCGGCGCGCGCCGGCGTCTCCCAGCCGACCGTCTCGCTCGTCCTCTCGCGCAACCCGAGCGCGCGCGTCGCCCCCGCGACCCGCGAGCGCGTCCTCCGCGCCGCCGAGGAGCTGGGGTACAAGCCGAACGTCGTCGCCCGCTCCCTCGTCCGCCGCCGCTCCTACGCGTTAGGCGTGATCGTCCCCGACGTCGGCAACCAGTTCTTCGCCGACGTGGTCGGGGGCGCCGAGCGGGTCGCGACCGAGGCGGGCTACGCGGTCTTCCTCTGCGAGCAGCGCGACGTCCCCCTCGAGCGGCACATCGAGGCGATGCACGCCCGGCAGGTCGACGGCGTGATCATCGACGCCGCCGGCGCCGACGCGCTCCCCGCCGAGTCGCTCGCCGGCCTGAACGTCGTGCTCGTGGACGAGCCGGGGGAGCGCTGGCCCGGGGTGGCGAGCGACGCCGAGGGCGCGGGGCGTGCCGCCGCCGAGCATCTGCTCGCGCTCGGCCATCGCCGCATCGCCTTCATTGGTCCCGCGGCGGACGTGCACGGATTCCGGATGCGCGAGCGCGGCTTGGTGCGCGCCCTCGCCGCCGCGGGGGTGAGCATCCCCTCGCCGTGGCTCCGCCGCGCGCCGGCGACGCTCGACGGCGGCAACGCGGCGATGCGCGCCCTCCTCGCCGCCGCCGAGCGGCCGACCGCCGTCTTCTGCGCGAACGACCTCCTCGCGTTAGGCGCCTTCAAGGCCTGCTCGCAGCTCGGCGTCCGCGTCCCCGATGCGATGTCGCTCGTCGGCTGCGACGACATCGCCTTCGCGCGGCTCGTCACCCCCGAGCTCACTACCGTCGCGATCCCGGCGCGCGAGCTCGGCGCCCGCGCGGCGCGGCTCCTCCTCCGCGAGCTGGAGGGTGAGACGGCGCGCGAGCCGCGCCGGACACGCCTGCTCCCCGTGAAGCTCGTCGTCCGCGGGACGACCGCGCCGCCGGGAGGCGCGCGATGAGCGCGATGCGCCAGGCGGTGATCACCGGCACCGGGTCGTACGTCCCCGGGAAGGTGCTCACCAACGCCGACCTCGAGACGATGCTCGGGACGAGCATCGAGCCCTTCGTCTCGGAGACGCTGGGGATCCACGAGCGGCACGTGACCGGGCCGGACGAGTCCACCGCCGACCTCGCGGTGGCCGCGGGGAAGCGCGCGCTCGCCTCGGCGGGGCTGGAGGCGAAGGACATCGACCTGCTGATCGTCGCGACCGATACGCCGGAGTTCATCTCGCCGGCGACGTCGTCCGTCGTGCACGGGCGGCTCGGCACCCGGAACGCCGGGTCCTTCGACGTGAACTGCGGCTGCGCCGGCTACGTGACCGCGCTCGACGTCGCGTGGAAGTACATCCGCGCCGACGAACGCTACCGACGGGTGCTCGTCATCGGCGCGTACGCGATGTCGAAGTACCTCGACTACACCGACAAGAAGACCGCGACGATCTTCGCCGACGGCGCGGGGGCGACGGTCGTCGAGCTGGCGAAGGCTCCCGGCGTGCTCGCGAGCGAGCTCGCGGCCGACGGACGGCTCTGCATGGGGATGGGGGTCTTCGCCGGCGGCACCGCGGAGCCGGTCACCGAGGAGATGCTGCGCACGCCCGGGCGCAACAAGCTCCGCTTCGTCGAGAAGTACCCGAAGGCGGTGAACGAGGAAGGGTGGCCGCGCATCGCCCGCTCGGTGCTCGCGCGCGCCGGCAAGCGCGTCGAGGACGTGGACCTCTGGCTCTGGACACAGGTCAATCTCTCCACGATCCGGCTGGTGATGGACTCGATCGGCGTCTCGATGGACAAGGCGCACACGATCATGGGGAAGTGGGGGTACACCGGCGCGGCCTGCCTGCCGATGGCGCTCGACGACGCGGTGCACGCGGGGCGGCTGCACGAGGGCGATCTCGTGATGCTCACCGGCTCCGGCGCCGGGCTGGCGATGGGAACCGCCGCGATGGAATGG